>NZ_JBHLZP010000003.1:5541-87414 GCF_042429965.1 Actinoallomurus acaciae | reverse complement strand
GGAGGTCGCCGCCGCCCTGCCCGGGCGGCTCGGAGCCGAGGTCACCGGCGCCGCGCGGCACGCGTTCGTCGACGGGATGCACGCCGCGGTGTTCTGCAGCGCCGGGCTCGCCGCGCTGACCGGCCTGGCCGCGCTGTTCGCCCTCCGCGGTGTGCCGAAGGTGATCCCCGAGCACGTCGAGGAGGCCGACCCTCGCCCCGGGGCGCCGACGGCGACCTGGTGACCGTTCCATCCGGGAGACGTTCGCCGTGGAGCCGGTCCGGCGGGTCGCGTCGTCCCTTGTGGATCAGGGCATCCCGATCTCCGGACGCTAGCGTTCGTGGCCGGCGCGCAGCCAGGCGACGTAGTCGGCCACCGCGCGTTCGACGTCGTAGCGGGGCCGGTAGCCGGTGTCCTCCCGGATCCGCGTGGTGTCGAGGCAGACGGTCACGCCCGGTCCGGCGGGGTCGTGGCCCGCAAGCGGATCCGGGCGCGCGTCCGGGACGACCGCCCTGATGGCGCCCGCGACCTCGGCGTTCGTCGTGGCGTACCCGTTGCCGACGTTATAGGTGTCGTGGCGCAGCGTGCCGGCGGTCTGCAGCAGTGCGATGGCACGGCCGCAGTCCTTGACGTAACACATGTCGATGCCGTCCTCGGCGTAGGGCGTACGCGCCGGAGGGAAGCCCGGGTCCTCGCCCTTCACGGCGGCGTGGACCAGGCGCGGCGCGGCGAAGAAGGGGGACGCGGCCCGCCCGAGCGGGCCCCAGATCGCCGCGATGCGGAAGTTCACCACGGCGAAGCCGGCGTCGGCCGCCGCGCGCAGGGCCAGGATCTCCATGGCCTTCTTCGCCGCGGGGATCACGTGGGGGCTGGCCGTCGGCAGCGGGGCGTCCTCACGGAGCCGGTCGCCGGGGACTCCCCCGTACACGCCGATGGTGCTGGCGATCCCGACCCGAGGCAGCTCCCAGGCCTCGGCCGCGCGCAGCACGCTGAAGAGCCCCTGCGTGTTCTGGGCCAGGGCGTCGAGGGTGCCGCCGGCACCGATCCCGGCGCCGGCGAGGTGCACGATGCCGGTGACGGTATGCCGCCTGCCCAGGGCCAGGAACGCGTCCTGGTCGGTGACGTCCAGCGGCTCGACCAGGAGCCGCCCGCCGACCTCGTCGGCGAGGAACTCCGGGAGCCGTGCCGTGCGGCGCCGCGTGACCACGCACGTCTCGCCGAGATCGAGCAGGGCCCGCGTGACATGGGAGCCGATGAAGCCGAGCCCGCCGGTGATGAGGATCATTCGCCGTCCTTAGAGTCATTAGCGCACTAACGACAACCCTAGACACATGGATCACTAGCATGCAAATGACCCTTGCCGCCGGCGCGAAGGGAGTGAGCCGCCGGTCGATCCCGCCCCGCATCCGTGTAGCGTCGGGGCGCCGGAGGTCGAGCGGAGGAGCGGGAGGCGGCGTGGACGATCTGCTCTACCTGTTCGTCCGGGCGAACAAGCTCATTCACATCGCCGCCGACGAGGCGATGAGCCGGCACGGCGTCCGCGTCGGCCAGAACCGCGTGCTGGCGGCGCTCTGGGAACGCGACGGGCTGACCCCCGGAGAGGTGGCCTCCCGCGTACACCTCTCCACGCCGACGGTGGTCAACACCGCGACCCGCATGGAGGAGGCCGGCCTGCTCACGCGGGTGCGGGACCCCGATGACGGCCGGCTCGTACGGCTCCACCTCACCGAGCGCGGCCGGGCCGCGCGCGAGCCGATCGAGGAGGAGCGGCGGCGGCTGATGGAGCACGCCACCGCGACGCTCACCGAGGAGGAGCGCCGCCACCTGCACAGCGCGCTCGCGAAGATCGTCGAGCGGCTGTCCTGACCGCCGTCCGCCGCCGTACGGTGTCGGCATGGTCGTCGGTCCTCCGCCGTCGGCCGCGGGGAGACGGCGTCTCGTATGGTCGACCCGACACGACCTCTCGACAGGACGGAGCCAGATGAGGCGACCCACGCTGGAGGCGGTGGCGGCGCGGGCCGGCGTGTCCCGTGCGACGGTGTCGCGCGTCGTCAACGGCGCCGCGAACGTCAAGCCGCACCTGCGGACCGCGGTGATGCGCGCGGTCGAGGAGCTCGGCTACGTCCCGAACTCCGCGGCCCGCAGCCTGGTCACCCGGCGCACCGACTCCATCGCCCTGGTCGTCTCCGAGCCACCGTCGCGCGTCTTCTCCGACGACCCGTTCTTCTCCGCCGTCATCCGGGCGGTGAGCCAGGAGCTGGAGACCGCCGACCGGCAGGTCATCCTCATGCTGGCGTCCTCGGCGGCCGGGCACGCGCGGGTCGAACGCTACGTCGCGGGCGGCCACGTCGACGGCGTGATCCTGCTGTCGATGCACGGCGCCGACCCGCTGCCGGCCTCGCTCGGCCGCTCGCGCGTGCCGATGGTCTCCCACGGCCGCCCGGTCGCCTCGCTGCCGGTGCCGTACTGCGACTGCGACAACCGCGGGGGCGCCCGCGCCGCCGTCGAACACCTGCTCTCCCGTGGCCGCCGGCACATCGCCACCATCGCCGGCCCACCGGACATGACCGCCGCGCAGGACCGGCTCGACGGCTACCGCGACGCCATGGCGGCCACCGGCGCGCGGTCGATCGTGGCGATGGGCGACTTCACCCGCGAGTCGGGCGCGACCGCGATGCGGCGGCTGCTGGCCGACGAGCCCGAGATCGACGCGGTCTTCGCCGCCTCGGACCTGATGGCCGTCGGAGCACTCAGCGCCCTGCGCGCCGCGGGCCGCCGGGTGCCGGACGACGTCGCGGTGGCCGGCTTCGACGACATCGCCCTGGCGAGGTTCAGCGAACCTCCGCTCACCACCGTCCGCCAGCCGGTCGCCGAGGTCGCGGCCTGCATCGTACGGATGCTGCTGAGCTCGGAGCCCCCACCCGACCCGGTGATTCTCTCCACCGACCTCATCGTCCGCGAGTCCGCCTAGTCTCCGAGTCGGGACTCAGGTCCCTGGCAGACGAGCACAGAGGAACCACCGTCGCGTACGGCAAAGCCGAACGCCTCCACCGCACCCTGACCAACGAATGGGCCTGCACACGCCCCTGCCGTCGCGGCGCCCTGGAGAGGCCGGGTGGCCTGGCGGAGACGATTATTTGACTTGCCAGCCGCGGGATACCCGGTAGTTGTTATGGGATGCAGACCAGAACCGACCTGCCGCGCGCGTTCGACCAGCGCAGCCTGCTCATGACGCTCCTCGACTACACCCGGGCCACCACTGCCTATAAATGCGAAGGGCTCTCCGACGCGGACGCCCGCAGGACGCCGTTGCCGACTTCGCCGATAATGTCGATATCGGGCCTGGTCAGCCATCTGCGGTGGGTGGAGTGGTCCTGGATCGAGGAGCGTCTCCTCGGCGAGACGGCCGATCACCCCTGGACCGACCCGCAGGACCCGGACCGGGAGTTCCACTACGAGCTCGACCGGCCGCTGTCCGACATACTGGCCGACTATCAGGCCCAGTCCGCTCGCTACAACGAGATCATCGCCGGCATGGACCTCGACACCAAGACCATCTGGAAGGCCCGCGAGACCGGCGAGCCGGTCACTCTGGGCTGGGTGATCATGCACCTCATCGAGGAGAACGCCCGGCACAACGGGCACATCGACATCATCCGCGAGCTCATCGATGGTCAGGTAGGCGACTGAACCCGACTAATCCGGATCGGGTTACGGTTAGCGGTCGTAGGCGGGCAGGGACCGGCTGACGGGCTGCCCGGGCAGAGGCCCCATACGGACGGCACAGTCGTCGAGCTTTACCTGGAGCGCGATCACGAGGGTGTCCATGCCTGTCTCCTCAAACCGGCCTTGGACACCCTCTTCGCATGCACGCAGACATTCGCCGACAGCGTGATCGATGAGGAGTCACTCGTCCAGGGCCTGGGCGTCCGCGCGGGGTCAGACGGTGACGACGAGTTTCTTCGCGGAGACGCCGCCTCGGAGCCGCCGCAGCGCGTCGGGGATGCGATCGAGTCCGACGCCGACGACGGTCTCGTCCGGTGCGGCGCGATAGGCGCCGGACGTGAGCGCGGCCGGGAGGAAGTCACCGTAGATCGCCGGGCCGACCTCGTTGTCCTTCAGCGTGCCGCCCCAGATCCCGCTCACCCGCACTCCGGGCCGCCGTGCCCGCGGGGACCGGAGGCGCGTGACCCACCCGGGCTGCGCCGACGTGACGCGCTTGCTGCCCGCGGTGCGGGCCGCGATCTTGACCGCCGGCACGAGCGACCCGTTTCCGATCGCGAGCGTGCCGGCGAGCGGGCTGTCGCCGATCCGGTCCACGATCTCGTCGACGGCGGCGGGGCCGCGGCGGCCGGCCACCTCGGCCGCGCCCAGCGAGCGGAGGTAGTCGAAGTTGTGCGGTGACGCGGTCGCCACGACCCGGTAGCCGGCGTTGCGGGCGAGCCGGATCGCGTTGCTCCCGACGCTCGTCGAACCGCCCCACACGAGCACCGTCTCCGGCCGGTCGGCGGGGTCGGCGCCGGGCATCGCCAGCCCGAGGTGGTCCTGCTGGAACATGCCGGTCGCCGCGGTCGAGAGCGTCAGCGGCAGCACGGCCGCCTGCTCGAAGGACAGCGTGTCGGGGATGGGCGACACATGCCGCATGAGCACGACGTAGTGCTGCTCGACCTCATGTTCACGGCGAAGGTGGACGACCCCTCGGAGGCGGTCCGAAACGCCGCGGAGCGCCTGTTCGACACCATGACCGGCATCATGGGCGCGGGTGTCGAAGCAGGCGCGTACGACGCGGGCGACGTCGGCCGGCTGACGCTGGTGCTGGCCGCGACCGTTCAGGGCATCTCAGCGCTCGTCACGTCACGGCGGATCACGGCGCCGCAGAGCGAGGCGCTCATCGACGACGCGATCGCCCTCTTCCTCGCGGGGGCGTCGACCGAACGGTGACCGGTCAGCGGACCAGGCGGCCGAGCAGCCCGGACGCGGCCGTGATGCCCGCCGCGGCGGCCACCACGAGGACGCCGATGTCCAGGAGCAGGTGGCCCGGCGTGCCGATGAGCAGGTGCCGGAGGGCGTCGACCTCGTAGCTGAGCGGGTTGACGTGGCTGATCACGCGCAGCCACGTCGGCATCAGGTCGACCGGGTACAGGGCGTTGGAGCCGAAGAACAGCGGCATCGTGATCGCCTGCCCGATGCCCATCAGGCGGTCGCGGGACATGGCCAGGCCGGCGATCGTCATGGACAGGCAGGAGAAGAACGCCGTGCCGAGCATCACGATGACGACCACGCCCAGCCAGCGCAGCGGGTTCAAAGTCAGCGTCACGCCGAGGATCGCCGACAGCAGGAGGATGGCCACGGCCTGGGTGAGCGCCCGGGTGCCCGCCGCGAACGCCTTCCCCGTGATCAGCGCGGCGCGCGGCGTCGGCGTGACGAGGAGCTTGGCCAGGACGCCGGCGTCCCGATCCCAGATGATCTGAATGCCGTAGAAGATCGCGATGAACAGCGTCGACTGGGCGAGGATGCCCGGCGCCAGGTAGTCCAGGTAGGGCACCTTCCCGGTCGGGATGGCCCGGAGGCGCGAGAACGTCTCGCCGAAGATCAGCAGCCACAGGGCGGGCTGGATCGCCCGGGTGTACAGCTCCGTGCGGTCGTGGCGGATCTTCTGCAGCTCGACGATGCACATCGCCACCACCCGGGCCGGCAGGAGGCGCCAGGTGGTCCAGGCGGGCGGGACGTCAGCCGAGCCGGCTGGCGGTACGGCGGGTGCGGCGTGCGTCACGGAAGTCTCCTGATTCTTCGAGTTGGTCACCGGTGTAGGCGCGGAACACCTCCTCGAGGGTGGCGCCCGGTTCGAGGCCGGACTTGAGCTCGGCCGGGGTGCCCAGGGCGCGGATCCGGCCGCGGTGCATGAGCGCGATCCGGTTGCAGTACTGGTCGGCCTCGTCCATGTAGTGCGTGGTCACCAGCACGGTCATGCCGGTCGCCCGGCGTACCTCCTGGATGCGCTCCCAGACGCCGTCGCGCGCCACCGGGTCCAGGCCGATCGTCGGCTCGTCGAGGATGAGGAGCCGCGGGGAACTGATCAGCGCCTGGGCGAGCTCCAGCCGGCGGATCATGCCGCCGGAGTAGGTCTGCGCGCGCCGCTCGGCCGCGTCCTCCAGCCCCACGGCGGACAGCACCTCGCGGACGCGTTCCTTCCGCTCGCCCCGCGGCACGTCGAAGAGGCGGGCGAACAGCTCGACGTTCTCGCGTCCGGTCAGGGAGCCGTCGGCGGACAGCTGCTGGGGCAGGTAGCCGATCGTGCGGCGGACCGCCATCCGATGGCTCGCCACGTCGAGGCCGAAGACCTCGACCATGCCGGCCCCGGCCGGGAGGAGAGTGGTGATCAGCCGGATCGTCGTCGTCTTTCCGGCGCCGTTCGGCCCGAGGAGGCCGAAGATCTCCCCTTCGACGACGTCCAGGTCGATGCCGTCGACGGCCACGGCGCCGCCGAACGCGTGCCGCAGTCCTCGGCAGACGACCGCGTAGTTCTCCTCGCTCATGCGTTCTCCCCTGGTGTCTTCGGACGGCTGATGTCCTCGGACCGCTGGTCCTGCAGGCTCGTGAGGAGGCGGCCGAGCGCGGGCAGGACGGCGGCGATCGCGGCCTGGTCCTCCTCGGCCAACTCGGCGATGTGCGCACCGACCATCCGGGCTCGGCGGTCGCGCCAGTCGGCCATGCGCCGGTGCGCGTACGGGGTGAGCTGGAGGCGTACGGCCCGGCGGTCGTCGGGGTCGGTATCGCGGCGCAGCATCCCGGCCGCGAGCAACTGGTTGACCAGGGTGCTCACGGAGTTGTCGGCGAGATGCAGCTCACGCGCGGCGCCCGCGACGCCGATGCCCGGCCGCGCTCCGACGACCGCCATCAGCTCGACCTGCGCGGGCCGCAGCTTGGGCGGCTTCTGCTGCCGAAGCCGCCGCCGCACGAGCCGCCGCATGGCCGCGTTGACGGACATCAACTCGTCGGCCAGGCGTACCCCCTCATTGCCCACGAAATCAGAATACCTCTTAATAAGAGGTAATTAAATGATGCCTGGTCGCAGGCCCGCGCGATGCCCGTCGTGGACTCCACCACGAGACCGGCGACGGCCTGCGGGAGGTCCGGACCACCGACGGGCACGACTGCCAGGGCGTGCGCGCGGGCAGTCGTACGCGACGCGGCCGGCTGACACCGAACCTGCGGCGCGCCAATTCGTGCTGGCGGCAGACGCTCACGGCCGCACAGTCGAAATCAGGGAACCGAACCTGAATCGGCCGGCTGACAATCGGAGTACCGGGGCACTGTGGATACGACCGCATCAAACCTCGTCGTGGCGGGGGACATGGGCGTCGCGCACGCGCTGCGTGGGACGGGCCGGTTCGCCGCGGTGTTCAGCGTCGCCTCGGCGGGCGAACTCCGCGCGCTGTCCCGTAGCGGCCGGGTCAACCCCCCGACGGCGTTCGTGTTCGCTCCGGGTTTCACCGAGGACGTTCCCGGCGCCGGTGTGGCCGCCGTGGCGAACGGGCTGGCCGACAACGGGTTCACGGTCGTGGTCCACGCCTTCTTCGTCGAACGGGGCGACCGCTTCGGCGCGAACGTGCGCATCACCGGACATCGGCGACCGACGCCGGAACTGCTGTCGTTGCTCGGCGTCACCGAGCGGAACGCCCCACCGCCCCGTGTCCTGCCGCAGCCGGCCCATCGTCAAGGCCTGCGGCAGCCGCCGGCGACTCCGCCGCCCGTCGCCCCTCGCGCGGGCGGACGGGTCGTCGCCATCGCCGCGGCGAAGGGCGGCGTGGGCAGGACCAGCCTGATCGTGAACCTCGCGGTCCACGCCGCCCGGTCGCTGCGGGCGGCCGGCCGGCCGGGGCGGACGGTGCTGGTGGACACCAGCATCCGGCAGGCCGACGTCGGACGGTTCCTGAACGTCAGGTCTCCAACGATCCTGGACCTGCTCCACGCGCCTGGAGCGCTCTCTCCGGACCTGGTGCGACGACATCTCGCCCACGTCCCCGAGGTGGATCTGCACACGCTGCTCGGACCGCCGGAGGTCATCGACGCCGATCCCGCGTTGGTCGGCTCCGTGCCGTACCCGCGGATTCTCGCGCTGCTGCGCCAGATGTTCGACTTCGTGTTCGTCGACACTCCGGTCGCCGAACCTCATCACACGACGCTCGCCGACCTGGTCTTGCCTGCGGCGGACGCGATCCTGGTCCCGGTCGAACCCAACCGGCCGACTCTGGAGATCGTCCACTCCTGGCTGAAGACGATCACCATGCCGCGGTCCTCGCGCGGTGGTGGTGTCGCTCCAGAGAAGGTGTCGCTCATCCTCAACCGGGCCCGGGGCGACGTGGGCTGCGGCCCGAAGGAGGTCATGGACATCATGCCCGGCTGGCGGTTCGCCGGGATGATTCCCCAGGACCGCGAGTGGATGCGCACCGTGAACGGCGGCAGGCTGATCGCGCTCAACGGCGACCCGGAGCTGGACGCGGTCCTCAGCAGCATCCTGTGGGTCGCCGCCGAGGACCCGGCGTTCGCCACGGCCATGAGATCACCGAACGGCGGCATGGGCCGGCGCAGGAGAATCCTCGGCCTCCCCGTCAAGTGATCAACCGCTACCGTCACGCTCTTACGCGGAAGGATTCGCCCCCATGTCAGCAACGCAGCGCCCCACCCCGGCAACGGACTTTTGGAGTGCCCTCGGCGTCGGGGACGAAGCGTCGGACCACCGCGACGCGGAGGCCTCCTCGACGCCGGAACGCCAGGTCTCATCCGGCCCCGGGGGCTCGGCGCGGACTCCCGCCGTACCCGAGGCCACGCCCGCCGAGCGGGCCGAACTCGACCTGGAGGCCACCGTACGGGACTGGGCGTCGATGTTCACCGGTGAGGCCGGTTCCCCGGACGACGACGCGGTCCCGGCACCGGCTTCGGAGACGGCGCCGGCCGCCCGGGACGGCTCCGCGCCCGCGCCGGAGTCGGCGTCGGCCGATGAGCCGATGTGGCCTCCCCAGGCACCGCCCCCGCCGTTCCCGGGCGCGGAGCAGCCTCGTTCCCACGTCGCCGTGAGCGGGCGGGTGTCCGAGGCGCGGATGACGCCGCCGGCGCCACGAGCGCGGGCACAGGACGTGATCGAGCACTCCGCCGCGGACCGGCGCGGCTCGTCGTCCGCGGCCGAGGCACCGCAGGGGCACGCGGACACGGCCGGGGACCCGACCCTGTTGGACGACGTGCAGAAGTTCGGTCATCTCTGGCGGGACGACCGTGTGGACGAGATTCACATTCGCGGGACGCAGGTGAATGTGTGCGGGACGCTCGGCGTCTACCAGGTTCCCGGCTTCAGCAGCCTCGCCATGGCGCACCGGGCGGTCGCCGCCGCACGCGAGGAGCCGGGAGCGGTGATCACCTACATCGGCGAGTCGGTGGTGGTCAGGCGCCGTCGGCGGACGGGACCGGCGCTGGCCACTCTCGTCGCCGCCGGAATCGTCACCGACGAACAGCTCGCCGAGGTCAGAACGGCGCTGGAGCGGACCCGGTCGGTGGTCCTGGCCGGGCCCGCCGCTCCGGTCATCATGCGTTCCTTCACGGCGCTGCTGCCGCACGGCAGCCGGGTCTTCGAAGGCCCGTACGCGGCCTTGCCCACCTGGTGTGTCACGGCGGAGAGCCCGCTGGACGCCGACTACGTGGTCGGAGTACGCCCCGGCGCGCACGCCGAGCGGATGGTGGCGCTGGGACAGATCGGAGCTCTGATCGCCAACCCGGAGACCCAATTCGAGGCCGCCGTGGAGTTCGGCGTGCGGGGCAGGTCCGCGGCGCCCGAGAAGCTGGTTCCCGGCCTTCCCCATCGGTGAGGCGTCGCGAGTCGCCCCCTCCCCCGGTGCCGGGTCGGGGGCGACTCGTCACGGCTCACGCGTCGTACTCGTGGATCTCCAGGACCTGGGCGCGCGCGGCGGCTCCGGACAGTGGAGCGATGAGGCGGCTCAGCGCCACCCGGCGCGCCGTCCCGGACGGTTGCTCCCACACGGCGGTCCGCTGCGGGCCGCCGCCCGTCCCGCGCAGCTCGAAACCGCGTGCCGGATCGACCCAGACCCTGCCGTGCGGCGCGTCCAGGACCGGAACCGGCTCGTCCGCCGGCGCGGCGGCGAGTTCCCAGAGTTCCCACCCGGTCCGCAAAGTGGCGTCGGCGAAGGCCATGACCTGGTCCAGATCACGGCGGAGCCACGACACCTGCGTACCGCTGAGTGAGACCGGTCTGCGGCCGAGCGGGATCGCGCCGTAACAGCCCAGCCGGAAGGCGATCTCCGCCACCCGGTTCAGCACACTGCGATGGATCAGGACCGTGTCCACGTCGTCGACCACGACCACCGCCATCCCCAGCAGGCCGTCCGTGGAGAGCGGCAACGCGCTCTCTCCGCGAGTTCCCCTGTTCACACGTCCGCCCGGACGGCGCACATGTCGACGACGCGGTCGGAGTCCAGGATGAAACACGCCGCCTCGTCCGGGGTGATGTCCAGCACGTCGAGGGCCAGCCTGATCGGGCCGAGCTTCTCGGCGTCGCATTGAGGACACCGCGCGCGGTTGTCGGCGTACACGTTCATCGACGCGCCCTCCCCGCCGTTCCCGTGCCGGTGCGGACGCGGGCATCGCCACGTGCTCTGATCCGGTCCGTCGGACGACGAACCGAGCCGGCGCAGCAGCGTACGGATGTCCACCGTGTCCGCTTCGAGGATCCGTTCGTCGTGGGGAGAGCCGGACGGCGGCGCCATCGCCCCGGCGCCTCGTCCCCGCTCGAGCCGGAGCTCCCGCCGGTACCGGATCGCCTCTCGCCGGATCTTCTCCAGGTCGATCCCCTGATCGGCATCGTCCTCGGCGACCGGAACGGGCTCCTCGCCGGTGGACAGGAAGGGGAAACGGTCATCGGACCGCCTCCGAAGCGCCGCGACGAGGGCGAACATGGCGAGCGAGTCCCGGGTCGAGTCGGGTGGGACCATACGGAGCCGTGCCGCGTACCGGATCACGGTCGCGGCCTCCCGGCTGACGAGTCCCGGTTGACCGGGCCCCAGCGACACGCAGCGGACGCCGTCGGCGAACGGCTCCCCGACCTGCGCCCAGGCGAGGGCCTCATCGGGCCTACCGGCGTCGGGGAACAACCCGCCATCGTGGTCGAGCCGGGAGAACTCCAGGATCACCCCGTCGGCGTACGCGTCGATCCGCCGCCCGGCGAAGCCGCACAGGGCCGCGTACGCCACGAGGCCGTGGCGGCCCGTCGGTGCGAGGAAAATCGCCTGGGACCGGAAGTCGGCAGGGGTGAGTTCGCTGCTCCGCAGGGCGCCGATGGTCGAGGAGATGACGTCGCCGTCACCCGGGATGAGATCGACCGTCTTGACACCCTCCGGTACCGGTGGCGAGCCCTCGATGCGGATGGCGAGCGCGTAGTCGGCCAGCGTGTGCATGGGTTCGGAGGTCACATGTCTGACTGTCCCGGCGGATGGAGGACCCGCATATTTCTTCCGCCATCGTTAACGCGGCGTGCACGGAGGTTAAGGCGGTTCGCCGGGAAACGGTCTGATTCGGGAGACCGGCGGCCGCTCCCGAGGAAGGCCGCGACCGCCTGGCGCGGCACATCCGTCGCGACGCCTCAGGCCGTGTCCGCGAAAGGCTCGTAGAGCTTGCCCAGCGCCCTCTGCTGAATCTGCCGCACGCCCTCGCGGGACAGGCCGAGCCGGTCTCCGATGATCCGGAGTGACTCTTCCGGCTCTCCGTCCAGCCCGAACCTGCGGCTCAGCACATACCGTTCGCGGGCGTCGAGCATCGGCAGCCCCTGGACGCTGAGTGCGCGCAGGTCGAAGCGGAGAAGCACCTCCTCCTCCACGCTCGCCGCCGAATCGGCCAGCCGCTCCGCCCACGACGTCTCATCGCCGTCGTGACCCGCGCTCGACGCCTGCAGGCTGTCCAGCCGCGGCGCGTCCAGGACGCGGCGCGCCTGCCCCTCAGTCACCGCGGCACGCCGGGCGATGTCGGCGTAGTCGAGTGGAACGTCCGGCCCGGACGCCTCGATGAAATCCCGGGCGGCGGCGAGGACGGCAGGCCGTTTCTCGAAGTCAGTGGGGTTGAGGTTCGGGTGGTCGGCGTCGCGTACGGCACGCAGGACCTCCCGCTGGATCGGCTTGAAGGCCCAGCTCGAGAACGGGCCCTGCGCCGGGTCGTAGGAGGAGATCGCCCACAGCAGACCGACCTTTCCGGCGCTCTCGAAATCCTCCCGATGTTCAGTGCCCTTGGTGGTGAACGTCGCGACGTAGCGGCGCACGAGGCCGTAATTGGCCGTCATGATCTCGTACGTGAGGTCCTCGTACTCGCGCTCCACCACACGCAACTCGAGCTCCGCGGCCACGTCGGCCCCACCCGCGACGATCTCGGCGCGCAAGGTCTCGAGTCGCTCATGGAGGCGCTTGCGGCGGCCGAACAATTCGCTGTTGCGGCTGCGGTGATCCTGGATGTCGGGACGCTCGTCATCGCCCGGCTGCACGATGTGCATATCTGTCCCCCCACACCGCGTTCGCCCCCTGATGGACGAACTCCGTCCGTCCCTCGGCGAACGCATTCCGTCCGAATTCGACCCAATCGCGAAGCGTTAGCGCACAGTCATACCGGCCGCCGGGAGACCGTCACCGGAACCACGTCGGCGGGGGCTCCGCCGAGGCGGCGGGAAGTTGCAGGTGAGAGCATCCTGCAAGCCAACAGCGATTGTCCGGAAGAACACCTCATCACCCAACTTGTTGATAAAAAATTGATGTTCTGGTGTGTTTATGTTGATTTTGGGATAGATAGAGGTAACTCACCGAACGTAACCCGGCACACACCGTCGCCGGTTTTCCCCTGGCCAGCGGGGACTTCCTCGCCCGGCCAAGGTGCGCTACGCGTACGGACGTCCACGTGGCGGTGTCGGCATCGGCCGGCCGGTGCTGGCGGCGGCGCCGCTTTCCCGGACTGTCCGCTTCAGGAGGACCGGCCGGGCTCGGTCGGCCGACAACCAGAGCGCTGAGGAAAACCTGTGATGGCTACTGCGCCGACCCTCGTCGTAGCGGGACACCCGGGCGTCGCGGAGAAACTCCGGGACACGGGACGGTTCCCGGTCGTGTTCGACGTCACCTCCGCCTCGGAGCTTCGGGATCTCTCCAAGAGCGGCAAAGTGGGCTCTCCCGTGGCTTTCGTGTTCGCACCGGGATTCACCGAGGACGTTCCTGGCGCGGAAGTCGCCGTACTGGCCAACGGCCTGGTCCGGAACGGGTACACCGTTCTCGTCCACGTGTTCTTCACCGAACGCGGCGACGTCTTCGACCCGAAGGTGGTCATGGCCGCGAAGCAGATGAACATGGCGGAGCTGCTGGTGACGCTCGGCGTCGTCGAGCCGGAGCCCGAGCCGGAACTCCAGCCCGAGCCGCCGGCGGAGCCCTGGACGCCCCCCGGACCACCGGCAGGACCGCACCCCGGACCTCAGGCCTGGCCGCAGCCATCGATGGGCGACAGCGCGGTTCCTCGCCCCACCCCCGTCAGCCCCCGCCCTGCCCCGCCGAGCCCTCCCCTTCCGCCGGGCGGCCCGCCCCCTGCGCCGCCGAGTCCTCGCTCTGTCCCGGTGAGTCACCGCTCTGTCCCGGTGAGCTCCACCGGGCGGCGGGTATGGCCGGAGACCCCGCCTGCGAACACCGGGGCCGCTGCGCCCGCAGCCCCATACGCTCCGGCGGGCGGTCCCGTCAGACGAGGCGGGATCATCGCGATCACCTCGGCGAAAGGCGGGGTCGGCAAGACCAGCACGACCGTGAACCTCGCGGTGCACGCCGCCAGGCTGCTGCGAGACGCGGGCCGGGCGGGGTCCGCCGTGGTGGTCGACGCCAACTTCCGACGGGCCGACATGGCCCAGTACCTCAGCCTCGGGGCGCCGACCATCCTGGATCTGCTACAGGCGCCCTGGACGTCTTCGGCGCAGGCGGTACGCGAGAACCTCGCGAACATCCCCGAGGTCGGCCTCTACGCGCTGCTCGCCCCGTCGGACGCCCTCAGCGTCGACCTCTCCGTGATCAACGGGCTGTACCGCCGGATTCTCACCGTGCTGCGCCAGACGTTCGACTTCGTGTTCATCGACACGCCGGTCGCCGAGCCGCGCCATGGGACGTTCGTCGACCCGACCCTCCCTGAGGCCGACGCGATCCTGGTGCCCGTCGAGCCCGACCGGGTGACGCTGGAGGCCGTCCGTTCCTGGCTGGCGGCCATCACCGAGCCCGGGCATCAGGAGGGCGGCGAGATCTCTCCCGAGAAGATCTTCATGATCGTCAACCGGGCGAGACCCGATGTGGAGTGCGGGCCTGAGGAGGTCATGAACCAGTTGGGCGGCTGGCGTTTCGCCGGTCTGATCCCCGAGGACGAGGGATGGATGCGAGCCGTCAACACTCGCCGGCTGACGAGCGTGCGCATGGGATCGGAGCTTGAGCGGACACTTCAGGAGATCCTGGGGGCGGTCAGCGATGATCCGGTGTTCGCCGTGCCGGAGGGCGGCCTGTCGGGGATGAGCCGCTGGAAAAAGCTGCTCCCGCTGAAGCCGAGGTGACTCAGGGCCAGGGCGACACCGGTCGTCTTCTTCGCGCCCAGCGGTTGACGATCGCCACGGCTTACGGACGGTCCACCTCGTAACGCAGAGTTGCTCTTTACCTTTACAGAGAAGGGCATAGCGATGCAAGCTGCGGACCTCGCCGGGCCACACCGGGCCCATGGCGCGGAGGCCACGCCGGACGCGTCGGCCTCGGCCGTAAGCGTCCCTCAGCAGAGGGGCCACGCGGGCGGACAGCTCCAGGCGCAGGCCGTCATACCGGCGGGTCTGGCGCCACCGCCCGTGAGCCCGCTGGGGCTGGCCGGTTACAGCGGCCCCGGTCCGGACCTCTGGTTCTCCTCCTGTCACGGGGGAGCCGGCGTCTCCACGTTGACGGCTCTGATCCCTCGCAGTGCGAGCGCTGGACGGTACTGGCCGATGCCCGTGCCCCCGGTGCGGGCCCGGGTCCTGCTCGTCGCACGTAGCCATGCCTCTGGGCTCTGCGCGGCTCAGGCCGCCGCCCGGCAGTGGGCCGCGGGGGTGCTTCCGAATGTACGGCTGCTGGGGTTGGTAGTGATCGCCGACGCCCCCGGAAAACGTCCGAGACCGCTGAGTGAACTCGTCCGGTTGATCTCCGGAGGTGTGCCTCGGCTGTGGGAGCTTCCGTGGGTCGAGGCATTGCGCCTCGGCGAGCAGCCGAGCCACATCAGGCTGCCGTCCGCGTACTCACGACTGGCCGACGACCTCGATCGCATGGTCTCCGAGGAGACGCATGCTTGACGCGCCGATTCCGTAGGCACACCACGGCCGGGCCGGTCAGGCGGTGTTCGCGGAAGGTCTGGTGGTCGAGTGGACCCAGCGCTTGTTGGTGTCGTTGACGCCCGTCTCGACGGAGGTGAGCTCCACCTTGAACGGGATGCCGGGGCGGCCGCCCACCTTGACAAGGAACCTGCCGCGGCCCGGGGGCTCGCTGTCCTGGCTGAGGTCGGGATTCCAGGAGGGCGGCGTCGACCAGTCGACGATCATGCGTTGCTCGATGGAGGACATCCGCACCACCTCGTTCACCATCGACATCTCCGCCTGCGGCAGCCCACCACAGATCACCATGCCCGCGCGTTCGGCGAAGCCCTTGGCCTTGAGCCGGTCGGCCTGGTCGCTCAGCGACAGCAGATCGGCCATGGTGTGCGTGATCATCACCTGGCCCGCGCCGCGCTGCCGGTTGAGGCGGGTGAGTGCGTCGACCCGGTCCACCAGGCCGCGTCCGGACCGCAGGACCCGCCACAACTCGTCGAGGACGACGAAGAAGTGCCGCCGCGGTGCCAGGCCCTCATCGGCCAGCGCGTGCGCGGCCTCCACCGCGCCGAACCCGTCCGACCAGCATGCCAGCAGGACGGCGGCCTGGAGTTCGGCGTCGGCGTCGTCGATCCCGCTGATGTCGATGCAGACGCCTCCCGGATTGTCCAGCTCGATCGCGGTGGTGGTGTGACGCGAGAACGCCTCCCCCATCGGGCCGTCCAGCACTCCCAGCAGCGAGGCGTGCAACGGGTCGACGGCCGCGCGATACCGTGCCTCGTCCCCGCGGGCCAGGGTCACCGAGCGGAGTCGCTCCGGCCCCTCGTCGATCACCCTGATCAGGTCGGGCAGGACGGGTACGCCGTCGTGACGCTCGTCCAGCACCCGCAGGGCCGCGTTGAGAACGGTGCGCTCGGTGTCGGCGATCGGGCCCCCGCGCAGCACCGTGAGCAGCGCGGCGACCATGTTCAGCCGGCGGCCGTGCGCGTCCGCGATCAGCTTGGCCCGCGCCTGTCCCGTAAGCCTGGCCGCCGCGGAGGCCGTCGCGCCGGGGTCGAGTACGTTCAGCGATCCCAGCCCGCGGCCCAGCTTGATGATCTGCCCGCCCATCGCCCGGATCAGGTCGACGTAGTCGGGTTTGAGGTCGCCGAGCACCATGGGGAACACCCCTTGCCCGACGAGCCCCACCACCATCCGGCGGATGAGGGTCGACTTGCCCAGCCCGGGCTTGCCCAGCACCAGGGCCGACGGGTTGTGGATCAGGTTGGCCCGCTGGAACCACGAGATCGGATCGCAGCACAGCGCGGCCCCGGTGGTCAGCTCCCGGCCGAGCGGCACACCCACCATCGGGGTTCCCGCCCCGGCCGCGAACGGCCACAGACCGCACACCTGCACCGTGGTCCCGCGCCACTCCGAAGGCATCTCCACGTACGAGGCCCGGCCTCCGCCGCGGCGGCTGAAGCCCCTGAATCCGGGTTTGGGCTCGACCTTGCCGGTCTTCTTCTTGCCCTTCTTCCCGTCCTTCCCGCCGGCCTGCGCGGCAGGTCGCCCTTCGTCCGCGTCGCCGAAAAACGATTCCAACGGGCTGTTCACAGGGATTCCCTCACCAACGCAGGAACCTGAAGATGATGGGGAATGACGACGCCCAGGGGAAGGGCGGCCGCGAAGGCCGACGCCTGCGACCCGTACATCCGCCGCAACCGCAGACGCGCGGGGGCCGAGATCGTGTCGATGGCGGCCGCCGCGAGAGGAAGTTGCTCGGCCGAGTGGACGGTGGCGGTGACGAGAACGGTGAACCGGACGACCCCCGCTCCCCTGGCCTCCTCGCGGGCCGACTGGTCGCTCTTGATGACGTCGATCTCGTTCCGGGCGGCGCTTTTGGCACCGTCGAGACGGAAACGTGTGTCCTTGCGGTCCCGTTCCACGATCCGGGCGGCGGAGGCCGGATCGTGCGGACGGTAGAGGAAGGTGACGCGCTTACGGGCGATGTCATGGTGCGGGGCCACCAGACCGCTCATCACACTGGACAGCACCTCGCCGCGAGGCGCCTCCGTCATGCCCCAGGTGATGGAATGGCCGCTGTCGTGCACGTAGTGATCCCACGATTCCTGCACCGCGACCGGCCCGGCATCCTCCCACCGCACCTCCTGGCCCCCGGTGGCCTCCATGCTCGACTGCGCGTCCGGGTCGTAGGCGATCCGCACGGCGCGGGAGAGTTGGTCGGCGGTCATCGGGCGAGCGGATCCGGCACCGGTCATCTCCAGCCCGGAGATCAACCCGGGGATGCGCATCCCGATCTCCCGCACCATGGCCTCTTGGTCACGGCGCTTACCTCCGGGACGCGGCAGGGCCGTATAGGTGACGGCGATACGCGTGGCGACCCGTGCGCTACCCACCGGGTAGTTCCAGACGATCTCCTCCAGGGCCGCCCGAGCCAGCTCCGGAGCGTTCGGATCGGTGTGGGCGGAGATCTCCTCCCGGAGGCGATGCCCGAGATCGGGGGCCGTCTCGATGGTCACGCTCGCGGCGACCAAGCCCGGCTCGTAGGCCAGCGAGGCCAGCCACTGCCCCCAGTGGGCGACCCATGTGTCGATCTGCTCCTGATCGACCAGCGACGCCCCTTCGGCGTTGCACTCGAACACCACGGTGTAGTGCCTCGTGGACGGGATGACGACCAGGGCGAACGGCCGCCCGTAGGAGTCATGGCCGTCCACCAGCCGAGACGCCGCGAGCAGCCCGGGGAGCCGGCACGAGCCGTGCGGGATGACGCTCAGCGGTCCCGAACGGTAGAGATGCCATCCCTGGGAACGACCCCACCACCAGTTCACCCGGGCCGTGATCGACTGAAGCGCGGTCCGCCCGTGCTGGTCCTGGATGATCAGGGGCAGCATGGTCAGCCCCAGCACCATGGCGGCGACCAGGCTGGCCAACGGCGATACCGTCGCGATCGTGGTGACGGTGATCAGCCCGGCCATGAGGATCAGGGTGCCGGCCAGTCCCAGCCGCCCGATCCCCGGAGAGACCGGTTTACGCCAGTTCCCGTACGTGGGTTCACGGTCGTTGGACGCCACTCGAACTCACCTGATTCCCGAGATCATGGGTTACCGTCACTTGAGCCGCCGTGCCCGCCGTCTGCGCCAGAGGGCCCGCCGTGATGCGAGCCGTTCGCGCCGCCGCTCCCCGAGCTGCCGCTGTCCGAACCACTGCTCCCCGAGCTCCCGCCACCCGAGCCACTGCTCCCCGAGCTCCCGGTACCCCAGCTACTTCCCGAGTCGCCCGCCCAAGAGCCTCCGGCGCCCCAGCTGCCGCTCCCCGAGCTCCCACTGCCCGAACCCGTGCCTCCAGTGCCCGAACCCGTGCCTCCAGTGCCCGAACCGGTGCTTCCAGCGCCCGAGGCACCGCTGCCCGAACTCGCGGTACCCGAGCCGGTGCTTCCAGTGCCCGAGCCGCTGCCGCCCGGACTCACGAAACCCGAGCCCCCGCCGCCCGAGGAGCCACTCGGAGTGCCGCCCCTCGAGGAATTACGACTCGCTGGACCGTTGTTGCCAAGGCCGAGAACCCGGCCCACCACTCGGCCCGCGCCTCTGGTCATTGCGACCCCCGCTCCTCCCGCGCCCTCCAGCACGGTGACTCCCTTACCGGCATTCACCGCACTGCTGCCGAACACGAAATGGCCGACCTGACGTATACCGAAGGCACTGTGACTTTCCGTGATCGCAGGCATTATGGCACGCATGGTCGCGGGTAGAGCGAATACCGCACCGGCAATAAGGGCCAGGCCAAAAAGACGATCTGCCTCGCTCTTGGATGACAGCAGCTTCAGGGCCGCAGCATAGATCGTCGCAGCGACCGGCTTGAACAGCACGAAAGAGATCAGCCAGCCGAGGCACTTTCTATAGGCGTGATCTCCATATGTGGTGAACCTTGCCGCAGCCAACGGCGGAAGAGTCCCGACCAGTACGATCAGCGCGCCGCTTCGAAAGAGCATCAGCCCGAACTGTATCGACGTCCCGACTGTCGCAGCGAGCGCGAAGAAGGCAAGAAGGAACGACGTATCGGTCTCGTGCCCTCCCAACACGCTGATCCCGGATTTCCAGTTCTCAATCCACGTGTCGCCTTTCGGCATCAAGTCCTTTAGAATCCAGTAGGAATACCTGTCTCCGGCGATATTCCCCAGATTCACCACGGTAGCCAGGGTGAGGACGATCACAGCCAGCTGAAAGAACTGAGAAAGCGCAACCCGAAAAGGTTCGCCATTGCGTTGTACGGCAATTCGAATGGCCGCGATCATAAACCCGGCGAACGCCATCACGACAGTCAGATAGTTGGTGTGCTCGCGCAGGCTATAAAGGAGGCCGCCCTTCTCGCCGGTCAACCGTACGCTATAAGAGTTATCACTCATCCACCAGACCAGCATCGTCCGGAGCGTTCCCAGTGCCCACTCTATTACTTTACCGACGAACCAGGACCATGCCTGGTCAAGGACGTCCGACATCGAGAAGCACCCCCATAGCGTGGAACACGCATCGCGAAATCGCTTGGTTAAGGCGGACAGGCCACCGCTTCAGAGTGGATTGAGCAGGAGGGATATGAAGGCGATGGCCAGCCCGGAACCTGCGACGACGCATGCGATCATCACCCAGCCGAGCTCGGCGGCATGGGCGCCACTCTCGCTCCTCCTATGTTTGAGTGCCATATTGCCGCCGACCATCACAACGCCCAGCACACACGCCCCCAAAGCAGTCCACACCAACCAGCGAAGCAATGGATTCAGTGGTTGAGCGACCCGGGAGGCTCCGTCCGCGTGACCCCTCGGCAGCTTGGCGTCGGGTCTGTCGGTGAGGGCGGGCTCATCCCAAGCAGGAGGTTTGAGTACGGCCGGACTCTTTTTGGTGTGGTCCGCGACACACTGCTTTGGGAACATCGAGTCGACGTGCTGCCACTGGTGGCAGAATTCTTGCACTCCCCCCACGCAATCGATCTTCTCCTGATCGGTCTTCAAACTCCAACAATAGTTGTTCTTGTGGTCCACCTTCGGCCATTCGGACGTATTACTGGTGTTACAGTAACCGTCGGGTGAAGTATCACTACGGGCCAGGCAGACCTTGAGTTCGTACTTCTTGGTGGGCTTGTAATCAGGGATGGCCGCCTCGCGACAATGACCCTTTCCACCCCTTCGTACGAAATCCACCAAATGCCCAAGGACGGATAGCTTCACCGCATGGCCATCGGTAGATACCATGCCGCGCACGAGGTGGCCATCCGTATTGCTGTCACATATTCTGATGCGACCGGTTTTAGGATCCCATTGAAGCTTGCCGCCGGGGTCCGTATCGACGGTCGGCATTTTTTTCGCATTGTCCCAGTCAACGGAATACTTCAACGCCGCGAGATCAGGAGTGGTGACACGACCCTGAGCGGCCGGGACGACGCCGGCCGTGACCTGCACCGGACCAGCAGAGATCCGATCAGCCATGGGGGACGGTTCCAGCGCGCCGGGCCCACTCGAGACCTCGCGAACCGCCTTCGGGGCGGGAGCACGATAAAGGCCGATCGCGACCAGGGCGGCGCCCAGCGCGAGGAACGCGACAGACAGGACGAATACGCGCTGAAGCAGCCGTACTCGGCCCTGGCAGCACTTTCCACATCCTGCACGGAGGTGCCGGGAGACCATCAGCCGGCTCCGGCGAGTTCCTTGACGATCGTGTAGGCAGCCATGATCAGGATGGTGGCGAATCCCACGATGATCATGCTCCCCATGTGGTTACCGCTTTCACCCCTCCTGTGTTGGAGTGCCATTCTGGCGCCGATGGTGATGAAACCTCCGACACAAGAAAAGAGGGCGCCCCACACTCCCCACTTGAGCAGCGTCGTGACCGCGTCGGCGAACGGCGGTTTTTCACCGCCACCGGGATTCGGGACGACCGGTCCGGCAGCGAGGTCCGCCCCATGATGAAGCAGACCGGCCGTCCACAAGATCGTCATATCAAGCATGCGCGCTCTCCGAGATGATGCGGTTAAGGTCTTGAGCCGGCCGGGCCTGGGCGGACGGCGACTTGGCCTGGTACGGGGATCGCCAAGGCACGGAGCCTCCGTCCCACGGGAGTTCCCGGACGTGGGGCGCGCCTCCGGTGATGACGCGCGGTAGGTTCCGTCGGCGGTTTCGGCCGCTCTCCAGAGGCATCGGCGACCGGCACCCGCGCCGGCGGCCACACGCCCCCGGCCCACTGCCGGGAGGCGTTCATCACCGCCTCCGGCGAGTTCGGCGGGCTCCCGGGACCGGTCGTCCACTGTGATCGAGTCACGTTCGCCACTTGCATGGTCGATCAGCCCCCTCTCGGATGAGATCGTTCGCCGGTCATGACCGAGCCGACGAGACGAGCGCCTGCCAAAGCGCCTCTGGCGCTATGCGGTGGACCGTCCGCGAGCCGCTGTGATCGTCAACCTCGGCGGGCAGAAAATCTGGCACGACGGGAAGGCACTCCACCTCGGGGCGCGGGCCGAGGAGATGGCGGCCGGGTCAGGCGGGCGCCCGCATCCCGTTCAGCGCTGGGTCCACTCGACCACCAGACCGTCCGCGAACACCGCCTGACCGGCCCGGCCGTGAGGTGCGCCCGCGGCCCACCCGGCCTGACGACGTCGCCCGCGGCAGGACGCCGCGGGCGACACGTCATACACCTGGGTGCGGGGTGTCGCGTCTCATGCCCCGAGTCAGGACTCCTCTTCGTCCGGAACGCTCGTGAGACGCGCGGTAGCGGCGACCTGCTGGTTCGCGTTGTACTCCTGGATCATGCCCTCGACGGCCTGCTTGCCCATGGCGATCTCCTCGTGGTCCTTGCGCTTCCACCAGGGGGTCAGCCACATTTCGATGGGACGGGCCGTGCCCGCGACGAGGGCCGCGCGGCCGAACGGCATGGTCCTGATCTCCTCCGGCTGCAGCGCCGGCCTCCCCTGATGTTTGCCCACGAGGTCGGAGAGTTCAGATAGGTCCTTTACCGTGCCGGTACCGCCGGAGATGACCCGGAAGGTGGCGTTGTCCCACAGGCGCGCGGCTCCGTCCGATCCCCATTTCTTGCGCGCGTCCGCCAGCGACGTCAGGTAGGCGTGCACGGATATGCCGTAACCCCCCGACTCACCCATGTACGTCGGCAGGCCGGGCATCGGGCAGATGTCGGTCACCTGGTTGAGCTCGAAGGTCAGGGGCGGTTCGAGGCGACCGGTCGGCTGCTTCATCGCCGCGCCACGAGCCGAGCGGAAGAACTGCTCGACGATCGTGGTGACGATCGGCGCGATCCCGCCGTAGTCGGTCTGCTGTTTGCTGACGAAGTACAGGGTGTTGCGGCCCTTGAGGAACTCCTTGTAGTTGAATTCCTCACCTGGGGGCGGCGAGAGGTCCTCCAGGATCCCCGGGATCGAGAAGCAGCTCATGACCTGCATCACACCGGCCCAGAAATGCTTGTCCTGGCTGCTGAACTCCAGCTGTGCCGCGGATCCGGGAGCGGCCCTGCCCTCGCTCTCACCCCGGCGCAGGATGTCGATCGCCTCGTCGCTGTTGGTCTCATGGACCCAGCGCACCACGTCACGAATGGTGAGCCCACCGATCGCGCCCGCGTGCAACAGGCAGCGGAGGATGGTGACCACCCCCGAGGTCCTGGTGGCTCCGCTTCCGGTGAGCTCGAAACCGCTCGTCTGGGTCAGCGTGCCGGATCTGACCGCGCACACGTTTATGTCCTCGCATCCGTCCAGGAACGACCAGCGCATCCGATGCGGCCACGCGGTCCAGTTGAACGGGTCGAACACGTGCACCTCGCCGTACCGCGCCCGCACCATGGCGGTGTTGACGAACGTCTCCCGCCGGCTGGAGGTGACGATGCACGGGCCGGGTGCGTCGATGGTGAGAGGGGTGACGAAGTGCACGTCCTTGCCCTGCCTCGGCGCCGCAACGACGATCATCATGTCCTCCAGGGACATGTACAGCCTCCGCCGGGACCTGATGTCCCGCCCGATGAAGAAACCGACGTCCTCGGGCCTCACCTGGCGCGCGGGCCGGTTCGCGGCGGACGGCCGGATCTGCCGCGCCTTGTCCTGGACCGCCCGGGCGCTCAGCAGCTTGCGGACCTCCCAGCCGGATGCGAAGCCCAGCCGCAGCCGCCGGTACGGCCGGTGACGCCGCCAGTTCAGGAGGAGCCGCGCCACGAAATAGAACCCGACCGCCGCGATGACGAGGAACACGATCAGCAGGGTGAAGAACACGGGGGCGGGTCCGATCACGGCCGCCGCAGCGGGTGGCCACGCATGGCGCGGATGACCCGGGTGCTGCACGAAATGAAATGCGATCGTCAGAAAGTCCGTCGGGCTGGAGTCCGGCCAGCCGCGGCCCGTGAGCAGGCCGGACAGCTGCCCCGCCAGCCAGGTGATGAAACCGCACGCACCACCTGGGACGACCACAGATGCGAGGCCCATAAAGAGCAGGTACGGCAGATCGTCATCGGGTTCACTCATGAAGGCTCCTCTCTTCTCTTCAAGCTTCGGGCTGCCTCGCCCGCTCTCCTGACCAGGGACTATCCGTCGTCCACGACGTTCACATCGGAGACCCGCCAGGGGGCGTTCTTGGCTGACCTCACGAGCGCCATGTAGACCACCGATGTGCGGGGAGCACCGCGCCAGCGGTCTCGCCCCGTGGGGACCGTGGTCATCTCCCACTCCCGGTAGGAGGCGGTCGGTCCGTCGGTCGGCGCCCCTTTCTCCCGTACGGTCGGCCGGAGGCGGACGGCGAGATAGGCCCGGTGCCGTCGCCAGTCCTCCGGGACGTACTGCACAGGCTCCGCCTTGATCGCGGCCGCGTATGTCGTGGTGAGGTAGTGCGTGGCGCGTAGGCGCGCGTTTCGCAACCCCGCGTCGACCGTGCTGTCGACCGTGTACATGACGGTCAACGCCGCCCGTGACACCGCCGTCGCGTCCTTCTGGTCGATCCGGCGCAGGTCCGGGAGACCGCCGGGTATGCGCGGACTTCGCGACGGTGACGGCGAGCCGCCGCTGGACGTCGGAATGGCGCTCGGCGCACCCGGGTCGGGCGGCGGGCCGGATGGCCGTGCCTGCTTCTCGCTACTACAGCCGGTCAAAAGAACGGCCACCGATATTGCGCAGGCGGCGGCCCAGGCTCCGGACGCGCACTTACCGTTCACCTCACATCACCGCCGCCCTCTGCTCCAGGAGAAGACATTGCGCGAAACGAACTTGGGGATGAACTTGGCATACCCGGCGGCGGCGTTACTCGAAGCGCTCCCACATAATCAGCCCTGCCGTCGATTACGGCGAATTGCACATATGCGCCGCTGTGGGGAGCCTCTACCATCCAGTGCTTCCCCTTGAACACGCCGTAATAGATGCCCATGTGCTCCAAATGATTAAAGAAAACCAGATCCCCGGGAGCCAATTGGTCACGAGGCACCTTGACCCCCATACTGCTCTCGAACATCTTGTCCGCAGTCCGGGGCAGCAGGATCTTCTTGCCGGACGCGGAGTAGACGGCCCACCGAGCGAGGCCCGAGCAGTCGAATCCGTAGATGTCGGTGCCATCGACGCCAGGATTTTGAGGGATGCCGAAACTGGGGCCATCGTCGGGAATCTCACCCTTGCGATTATCGCCACGCGGATCTCCGCCGCCCCATGAATATGGGATCAGCCGATGGATCCACTGAGGGGGGTTCGGCCCGCCTTGATCTCGCCTCGCGAAATAGGCGGCGCTTTCAGCGATGCGTTGGCCGAACGACGACCCTTCCTGAAATGCCGCCCCCAGTATGCAGCCCTGACTTTCATTGTTGTCCGATGCCACCACATAACCATTCGTGTAACGATTCGCCGCCGCCAGCACGTCGTTGACGTAAGAATCGAGGTGGTTATATGCGAATATCGCTTTGCGTATCTGAGCCGCCGTCAGCGTTCTGCTTTTAAGCTCTTGCGTACTCGCGCCGGGTAGGGCGCTGCTCTTGAGATACCTGGCGGCGGTGAAGATGGCATCATCCGCGTGGTATCGACTTATTACCCCGTCACCAGGCGGCGCGTCCACCTTGTATTCGTTAAACGTCCCCTGCAAGAACTGCATCGGGCCCCCGGCCCCCGCATAGTTCTCTCCGGAACCGACGCCCGGCGCTTGAAGCGTGCCGTGGTGGGTCTCCACCCATCCGATGCCGGCGAGGATGTTCCATGGAATATTCCACTCCGCGCCGGCCCGCTGGTACAGGGCAAGGTAGTTCTTGGGTATGGAGTTCGCCGCCGGCGCCGCCGTCACCTGCTTGGCCTGAATCACTCCCGTCCCGCCTGAGGAGGAATTGGAGCCGCCGCACAGCGGATTGGAATTGGGGATGACGACCACCACGACCACAAGGAAGATCACCAACACGGCGACAAGCCCGGTGCAGCCGAGCCCCAGGCCGCCGATCCACATACAGCCGGTCCGCCTCATGGACGCCCTCGGACCGGCGCCGGGCATGCTCACAGCGCTTCACCTCTGATCACGGGGCTGTTCGGCGTCGGGGGCAAGAGCCATCGCGAAGACACAGGGAGGAGGAGCACCTGCCCGGCACGGCCGCGAGTCGTCGGCGCGTTGGGGTGTCGGGGAGGCACTCTGGTGAGGCGTATGGGCAACTGTCCCGGCATGTTTCACCTTCCGGCATGTCCGGATAAAGACAGTGCGGTCACCGCCGGGATGCGCAACGTTCTCCGTACGCCGTCATCCGCCGCTCTCGTACCGCACCACCGGCCGCACCGCCGGCCGTACCGCCCACCGAGACCGTCATGGTTGCCGTTCCGCCGCCTGACGGACATTAGAGAAGAGGGCCATCCGCGACGGGTTCGGGACAGAGCCGGTGGAAGGCCTGCGAACCGAGAGGACCCCATGACGCTGCGAACGGACCTGAGCGACCCCGACCTCGAGTCGCCGCTCGTCGGGAAGGCGGTGACGGCGCACATCAGGTCACGCGGTCCGGATGGGTTCGACTGCGCCGTCTACGACGCCGGAACGAGCCGGGCCCGTGACGCGCTGCTGCCGCACGTCATCGCCCACGAGCTCGCCGGGGGGACCGCTCCGCCCGAGTGGGCGCGGGGAGACACCGTCATCGCGCTCGTCGTTGGAGTGTCCGACGGCGCCGACGGCGACTACGGGCGGCTGATGCTCTCGGTCACCGCGCCCGAGCTGGTCGAACGCCTCCTTACCGGGTTCGTCGAGGAGATCCTCGACGGCAAGGTCGTCATCAAGGGCGTCGCGCGGGCCGCCGGCACCAGATCGAAGGTCGCCGTGGCTCCCGCCGGCCCCGGTGTCGACGCTCGAGAGGCCTGCACCGGTCGCGGCGCAACCCGGATCGAAGGGGTCGAGAGGCTACTGAACCGCACCTTCGGCGGCGAGAAGCTGGAGATCGTCGAGTACTCCGGCGACCGGGCCACATTCCTGGCGAACGCGATGAGGCCCGTGGAGGTCGCGGGCATCCTCGTGGACCGCGAGGACGCGGTCGTCGCGGTGGAGCCACATCGGTCCTCCGGCGGCGTCGAAGAGGAGAACTTGAACGCCCGGCTCGCCGGCTCGCTGACCGGCCTGTCCGTACGGGTCGTCGCGGCCGGTACCGACCTGCGCCAGGAGATCGAACGGCTTGTCGCCGAAAGGCCCCCGGCCGAAACGGCCTGAGTGCCGGATGACGTCGCCGGGAAGGGGAAGGCGCCCTCGTCACCGAGTCGCGCCCGCGGAGTACTCCGGATCCGCGGGGATGAGATACCCGAACCCTGTCCGGGTGATTATCACGCCGTCGCCGAGCTTGCGGCGCAGCCGTGAGATGTGCTCCGTCAGCGTACGGTCGGAGCCGTGCGTGGTGCCCCATACCTGCGTCATGAGCACTTCTTTCGAAATAGCCCGGCCGCGGTTGAGTGCGAGGAATTCCAGGACGGCGTACTCCAGCGGGGCCAGCCGCACGGCCACTCCGTTTTGGGACACCTGTCGAGCCGCGAGGTCGATCACCGCCGACGAGATGTGCAGCAGGTTGTCGCGGGGGCCGTTCGTCTGCCCGTTCTTGCTCGTCGCACTGCGTCGCAGCACCGCGTGGATCCGGGCCAGGAGTACCTCCGGATCGAACGGCTTGGCGACGTAGTCGTCTCCCCCGAGCCGCAGCCCGAGCGCCTGCTCGTGCGCCCTGTCTCGTGCGGTCAGGATGATTATCGGCGTTTCGTCGCCCGCGTCGCGCAGTTGTTGCACGACGGAGAGCCCGTCGATGTCCGGGAGATTGACGTCGAGGAGAACGATGTCGATGCCGCCACCGTCGAGTATCTTCCGAGCCAATTCACCCGTGGGTGCTGATATCACGCGATGATTGCTCTTGTCAAGCAAGTGCCCGACTACTCTGGCGTGCCGTGCGTCATCATCTACAAGTAGAACTCTCGCCACAGATTTTCATTCTATCCGAGCAGGCAACACGAGTTACCCGAATTATCATGGTTCACGCGACCACGCCGACCCCGGGGTGTCCTTGGCCGGTCCGGCCTGTTCCCGCAGGCTCGCGAGGAGGCGGCCGAGCGCGGGCAGGGCCGCGGCGATCGCCGTCCGGTCCTCCTCCGTCAGCTCCTCGATACGCGCGCCGATCATCCGGGCCCGGCGGTCACGCCAGTCGGTCATGTGCCGCCGTGCGTCCGGCGTGAGCTCGAGCCGTACGGCCCGCCGGTCGTCCGGATCGGTCTCGCGGCGCAGCATCCCGGCCGCGAGCAGCTGGTTGACGAGGGTGCTCACCGAGTTGTCGGCGAGGTGCAGCTCCCGCGCGGCGGCGGCGACGCTGATGCCGGGATGGTCGCCGACGACGACCAGCAGCTCGACCTGCGCGGGCCGCAGTCGTGGCGGCATCTGTTCGCGCAGCCGCCGCCGTACGAGCCGGCGCATCGCGGCGTTGACGGACATCAGCTCGCGGGCGAGACGTACCCCCTCATCGGTCACGAAGTCAGAATATCTCTTAATAAGAGGTAATTAATAGGGACTTGGTCGTGGGCCCGTACGATGCCGGTCGTGGACTGGGTCGAGAGGGTCACCGGGATCCGCCGCTGGACGCGCGGGCAGGAGCGCGCGCCGCACAAACCGCTCCTGCTGCTGTACGCGCTGGGTCACTTCCAGCGGCACGGCGACGAGCCGATCCGGTACAGCGCCGCCGAGGAGCGGCTCGGCCACCTGCTGCGGGAGTTCGGCCCTCCGCGGCCGACCACGCCGGCGTACCCGTTCCACCATCTGACCAGCGACGGCCTGTGGGAGGTGCGGACCGCCGACGGGAGCGGCAGCCCGGGTGCGCGCGTGGGCGCGCTGCGCGACTCGGCCGCGAGCGGCCGGCTGACACCGCCGCTGGTACGGGACCTGCGGCGCGACCCCCGGCTGCTGTCCCAGCTCGGCCGGGCACTGCTGGACGCCAACTTCGAGCCGTCGCTGCACGAGGACATCTGCGCCGAGGTCGGCCTGGACCTGGAGTCGGTGGAGACCGACCGCGCCGTACGCCGCCGCGACCGGGACTTCCGCGAACGCGTGATGGTCGCGTACGAGTACCAGTGCGCGTTCTGCGGCTTCGAGGGCTGGCTGAACGGCCGCGCGGTGGGCCTGGACGCGGCTCACGTACAGTGGTGGGCCTTCGGCGGCCCGGACGACATCGCCAACGGCATCTGCCTGTGCGCGCTGCACCACAAGCTGTTCGACAAGGGCGTGCTGGGCGTGACCGCGGATCACCGGGTCGCGGTGTCGGCCCGCTACGTGGGCCGTGGACGGAGCGCGGAGGCCCAGGTCCTGGACCTGTCCGGCCGCGAGATCGACGGGCCGCAGCCGGCGTTCCCTCGCGTCGCCGACGACCGCGTCGCCTGGCACACGCGAGAGGTCTTCCGCTCCCCCGCCCGCACCGCCGCCTGACGCATCGGCGCCTTCGCAGTGCCCTCGACCGGATGGAGACCCATGGCATCCGCACGTGACCGACTGATCGCCATCACCGGTGGTCCCGGATCGGGCAAGACCACCCTGGTCGAACTGCTCCGCGAGAACGGGCTCGCCGCCGCACCGGAGGCCGGCCGCGCGATCATCCAGGACCAGAGCGCCATCGGAGGCACCGGTCTGCCCTGGAACGACACGGCGCTGTTCGCCGAGCTGATGCTGTCCTGGGAGATCCGCTCCTACCGCTGGGCGCTGGCGCGGACGGGCCCGGTGTTCTTCGACCACGCCGTGCCGTGCGTGGCCGGGTACCTCCGCCTGCTGGGACAGGAGGTGCCGGACCACGTGGAGGCCGCGGTGGCGGCGTTCCCCTACCGCCCGCAGGTGTTCATCGCGCCGCCCTGGCCGGAGATCTACCGCACCGATGACGAGCGGCACCAGAGCTGGGATGAGGCCCGGAGAACCCACGAGGCCATGGCCGAGACCTATGCCCGATACGGGTACGACCTGGTTGAACTGCCCCGCACCGATCCAGAGGCGCGCATGCGGTTCGTACTGCGCCACGTCAGCCACTGACCGGAAGGGCCCGGATCCGATCGATGAGCCGCGTACGGCAGCGGCTAGTGTCCTTACTCGTGGATGAGGCCGAGCTCGCCGAGATGTACCGATACCCGCGGACCGGCCGCCGGCTGCGGGCGAACATGGTGACCAGCCTGGACGGGGCCGCCTCGTTCGAGGGGAAGGTCAGCCCCCTCGGCGGCGAGGCCGACCAGAAGGTGCTCTCGTTCCTGCGCGGGCTGGCCGACGTCGTGATCGTGGGTGCGAACACGATCCGGGTCGAGGGGTACGGGCCGCTCCCACCGCAGGACTCGTGGCGCGACATCCGGAAGGGGCGGCCTCCGGCGCCCCCGCTGGCGATCGTGTCCGCGCGGCTGGACCTGGACTTCGACGCGCCCGTGTTCGCCGACGCCCACGTACGGCCGATCCTCATCACGTGCGCGAGCGCGCCCGAAGAACGGCTCAGGGCGGCCGAGCGGCGCGCCGACGTCCTCGTCTGCGGTGACCTCATCGCCGACATCGGTACGGCGCTCGACGCGCTCGCGGAGCGGGGGTTCACCCGGCAGCTCTCCGAGGGCGGCCCCCGGCTGCTCGCCGAGATCGCGGCGGCCGGGCGCCTCGACGAGCTGTGCCTGACGCTGAGTCCGCGGATCGTGGCGGGGAGCGGGCCGCGTATCGTCAACGGGCCGCTCATCGAGGACCTCTCGTTCCGGCTCGCCCGGGTCTTCGAAGAGGACGGCTTCCTGTTCACCCGGTACGTCCGCGAGGACGCCCACGGCGACTGAGCACAGGACGTGGCCCTGCTGATCACCCTCAGCGAGGTCGGCCAGACGCCGTACGTTCCGGAACCCGGCTGGCCTCAGACAGCGTTATGGCGAACGACGGCCGGCTCACGCCAGCCCAGAATGCCCTCCACCATTCGGACGGCCGACACGATTTCCGCGACGTCGTGGACCCGGACGATTCGCGCCCCCTGCAGAATGCACACCGCCACGGTGGCGATGGTCCCCGCCAGCCGTTCATTCTGCGGCAGGTTCAAGGTCTCGCCGATGAAGTCCTTGTTGGACACCGCCACAAGTGTCGGATAACCGAGCCCGGTGATCTCCGGCAGCCGGCGGGTGAGTTCCAGCGAATGGCGGGTGTTCTTGTTCAGGTCGTGGCCGGGGTCGAGGATGATGCGCTCCGGCGGCAGGCCGCGGCCGATCGCCGCCTCGGCCCGCTCGCGCAGGAAGGCCGCGACCTCCGCGGTGACGTCCTTGTACGTGGGCCGGGGGAACGGCGTACGCGGCGCGGCGAGGCTGTGCGTGATGATCAGGCTCGCGCCGGCCTCCGCGACGGCGTCCGCCAAGCTCAGATCGTGCAGGCCGGTCACGTTGTTGATCACATCGGCGCCGGCCGCGAGAACCACCCGGGCGACCTCGGGGCGGTAGGTCTCAACGGAGATCACCGCGTCGGTCCGCTCCCGCGCCGCCGCCACGACCGGGACGACGCGATCGATCTCCTCGCGCTCGGTCACCTCCGGCCCCGGCGCGAACGGAACGCCCCCGATGTCGATCCAGTCCGCCTCGTGCGCGATCGCGTTCTCGACCGCCGCGACGGCCTTCGACAGTTCGAAGGTACGACCACGATCGTGGAAGGAGTCCGGCGTCCGATTGATTATCGCCATGACCGCGACCTGGCGCGAGAAGTCGAACGTCCGGCGGCCGATGGTCCGCCGCGGACTGACGAAGTCAGGGTGGAAAATCGCAGGGTTCGCTGTCATGCGCCCGACCTTGACGAAGATGGATACGGCATACCGGCCGTGCCAGCATAACGGCAGCTCACAGGTCTGATTTCAGCGCCCGGGCGCGGCGCGCCGTACGGGACGCGTGGTGTCAGGACGACCGGCGACGCACCTGCGTGACGAGCCTCAGCAGGCCGAAGAACACCAGGGCCCCCACCACCACGACGCTCATCGCGATGGCCCGCTCGGAGAACGTCCTGGCCTTGACGAGCACCGTGCCGGAGCCGATCAGGAAGCCGAGCAGCGTCACGAAGAGCCCGAGCATCTCGACCATCTTCAGCAGACCCTCGGAGACCAGTTTCTGCGCGACCGACACCCGTTCCGTCAGCTGCCGTGACGCCTCCTCGATCTTCTCTTCGAGAGCCGCGGAGGCGCGGTCGATCCGCTCGTCCATCCTCGCGGTCATCTCATCACTGAGCCGGGCGGCCGCCTCGTCCGCACCTCGGCGCAGGTCGCGGGTGTGGATGATCGTCCTGCGCTCCTGGGCGTACTGCTCGTGGACCAGCATGTTGCCGACGCCGAACCGGTCGATCGCGAGGTCGATCTCGGTGAGCGCCTCGTCGTACCTGCCCAGCCGTCGCAGGGCGGCGGCGCGCCGGTAGTGGATGTTCGCGTCGTCGTCGCCGCGCGCCATCATCTCGTCGGAGAGGCGCAGCAGTGTGTCCGGCTGTTCGGCGAGATGGTCGGCGAACCAGATGGCGGTCAGCGCCACCTGGCGGCTCTTGCGGTCCGAGTCCGGCGCCCGGACCGCCCGGTCGTACAGGTCGAGCCCGTTCGGCGCCCGCGAGCCGAGCCCGCCGAAGGCGGCGAAACTCAGGATCAGGGCATCGTCGTGGAACTCGGCCAGCCAGCCGTTGCAGCGCTCCAGGATCTCGCGGAACCGGTAGTCGAACCGGAGCCGCTGACCGTGCACATACGCGAGCACGAGCCGCTGCGTCCGGGAGCCGCTCACCCCGCCGGCCGCACCCCACTCCAGGTCCCCGGGATACCTCTGCTCCGCCACGCGGGCCATCCACGCGAGATCCGTCGCGGCCCGGCGGACCTCCGGAAGGCCGAGCCCGTACCGCTCGACACCGCGAGCCAGATCCGCGATCCAGTCGAGCCCACCGGACGAGGTACGCGACGCAAGATGATCGACCAGCACGGCGGCCCGCTCACCGACCGGCACGACCCGCATCCGCTCATCAAGCCCGTCAACGGGCGCATCCGAAGAATGAGGCGGAGCACCGTCCGCTGGACGACCCTGCACGGGGACGGAACCCTGCTCCATGATCCTCCTCGCCACCGCCGAGCCCGACCGGCCGCACGGCTCTGCCCGACCGGCAGTCTAGATCCCGCGCCCCGCCGGATCGCTCGAGGATGCCCGAAACACCGCAAAGTCCCTCCACCACGAGAACGACCGCACCATCTGAAGATCACGCAGAGCAGCCAGAGGTTACGGAGAAAGGCGCCATGTGCCGAGAAGACCGCGAATGCTCCAGCAGTCACCCTCTGTCAAGAACGTCACCTCCTGGCCCTCCTCCGGTACGGCGAAGGCGAGGATCCGCCACGTTCACGACGAACCCGGATATCGTGACTCCACTGCCTGCCCAGAGCCGAGAACGGCATCGCCGACCACCGGCTCTCCCCAACCGAGCACGCCGGCTAGCGCGACGAAGCCGCTGAGCGGTATGGCGGCCAAACCGTAGTCTCATCGACCGTCGCATGGCTTCGGCACTACCCAAGGGAGACCATCATGGGCATCACGATCTCCGACGTGGTCACCTCCTTTCCCAGCACGTGGGGCGCGACGAACGCCGCGAGCGCCGCAGTCGTCTATCCGCTCGCCGCTCTGGTCGCGGTGCCGCTCGCCATGGTGGTGTCCGACCCCGCGCAGATGTGGCACGCGGGCGACCGGTACGGCCACGTCGCCGGCCTCATCCGGACCGCGAACTCGGAGATCACCCTGTGCGTGGACCGACACGCCTCCGCCGACAAGTGGAACGAGATGGGCAAGAACGCCTTCCTCGCCAACAGGGTCAAGCCCTACCAGGACACGCTCGACGAGGCCGCGCGGATGTATGACCACATGGGCGCGGTCCTGCGCGGATGTTCGGTGGGATACACGGCGGCGGGGGTGTCGTCGGCGGTCATCGGTTCCACCCTCCTCATGTATGTGGAGGCCCAACTCGCCGCGGCCGCACTACCCGGCGCGAACATGGCAGCGATCTTCGCGGCCAACGAACGAATGGCCCAGACGCTCCAGGTGGTCCGGATCCTCATCCAAGGCCTGGCCAGGGTCAACGAAAGGGCCGCCATCCTCATCAGCGAGCTGAACGCCAAGTGGGGACGCCTGTGGCTGCCCCTCGCCATCGACGTCGGCCTGACCGCCTGGGGCGCCTTTGAGATCGGCACCAGGGCCGAGTCGAAACTCGACGGCGAGCGGGTCACGCTCCACTGGCCGAAGCGGCTCGCGCCGGGGGCCGCCACGCCCGCCGGGTACCGCGCGCCCAGCGCCGCCGCCCAGGAGGCGATCAAGCGGATCTCCCCGGAGTCGATCAAGGCGCTGGGCAAGGACCTGGACAAAAGTGTCGGCCACACGCTCTCCGAGGCGTACGACCAGGCGTGCGGCAACGACGTCGGCTACCCCGGCTTCGGTGTGCTCGGCATCCCCATCGCGCACGCGCACACCCTCATGCGCCAGGGCGCCGCCGACCAGCTCGCCGCCTGCCGCGACACGCCGGGCACCTGGCTGCCGGGGCTACGCACCAACGCCGGCAACTGGGTCTTCGCCGAGGAGGCCAGCGTGGACGCCACCAGCTACGCCACGTGAGACGGCCCGCGAGGACAAAGATCGTTACGAGCGGACCGGCGGACCGCCCGCAGCGGCGCCACGGACGCACGGGTCCGCCGGTTCCGGCCGCTCCGCCGTTCGCGACGTACGAGGCGTGCCCAAAGGCAGGAAAATGGCCGCAGGGTGCGTTTGTGGAGGTCACTCGGACGAAGAGACCCCCGGACGAGCCGAGGGCCTCTGGCGTACACCTCGAGCAGGACGTCAACGCCGTGCCCTGCCCGCTCAGCCACGTCGGGAGCCGCGACCCAGCGTTCAGCCAGAGCAAGACCGCCGCATGCCGAAGGTCGTACGGAGTCTGAGCCAAGGAGGTCGAGCCGACCGCTCAATCGATCCGAGACCGGGTGGTCCAGGCCGACCGCGATGAAGGCCGCCGCTAGGAAGGGCCGACCAGCGCTGAGAAAGGCGCGCTGGCGAGGCTGCGCTGTGAGGTCCGTCAGCTCCGTGAAGAGTGGGAGATCTTGAAGAAGACGGCGGTCTTCTTCGCGCGGGATACGGATCGGCCGAGGTGAAGTATCGGCTGATCGATGCGGGGAAGGCACACCATGGCGTCTCCCTCCTCGCTCGGGTACTGGGTGTGTTGCGCAGGGCTATTACGCTTGGAAGAACCGAGGCCATCGTCGAGATTCATGCCCGGTCGCGTCACACCTACGGTGCCCCACGCATCCACGCCGAGTTGCGCGATGACTTCGGAGTGCCGGTCGGTCGCAAGCGGGTGGCCCGGCTGATGCGCACCGCGGGGCTTGAAGGGGTGCATCGGCGTCGCCGACGTGGGCGGGACGACGGCGAAGGGGATGACCCAGCAGGGGTAATCTGTGCGAGCCGCACAAGGCTTGCTACCGCACGCCGGCACGACGGCGGAGACCAAGATCCGGAACATGTCCGGAACGCTCGATAGTAGGGCGCGGACGGAGGCGGGCTCCGCTAGGCTCTACCAGCGACAAGCCCTCGTAGCTCAGGGGATAGAGCAACGGTTTCCTAAACCGTGTGCCGCAGGTTCGAATCCTGCCGGGGGCACCTCGCCTGACCAGGGAAAACATCTCATCTACTCGCCTTCCGCTGGGCGGATCCGAGCCTTGGGGGCCCCTGGGGGGACCGGCGTGTCTACCGCGCCTCCCTCAAGGATCGTCGCGGCCGTCTTCTCCACAGCCTCGCGGGCAAGCTCGGTGACCACTTCGGCGTAGAGGTCCGCCGTGATCGCAACCGAGCTGTGGCGCAGCAAGGGGCCGATGCGCTCCCGGACTGCCAATGAGACCACGGCGTCCGAAGTAGACCACTGCCGTGCGGACACGGACGTATTAGCGGCCGGGAAGGCAAAAAGGCCTCCCGGCCACATTTCAACCGGACGGTACGCCGCAGCGTACGCCGCCCTGTCCCGCTGGCAGCGCGCGGCGGCCGCCGGAACGGTACATGTTTCCGGGCAGATCGGTCGGTCTGGAGCGACGTTAACCCGGTCCTCCGACCGATACCGGCCTACCGTTCGTGGAGTTATGGATCTTTTGGATGCCGAATCCGTACAGCGTGCTGTGTCCACTTGTGGCGCTAGGGCGGGTCTATGCCGGTGCGGTCTTGAAGGTTCACGATGTGTTAGTGAGCTCGGAGGAACAAGCCGCTGTCCGGTTGCTGATGCTGTTGCATGTCGCTGCGGATTCGGTCCTGGCCGAGCCAGCGCCGGATGAAGCTGAGGCGTGTATCGCCGGCGAGATGCGGCTTCAAGCGATGGATTGTTGGTTGCGTAATCCGGACTACTTGGCGTGGGAATTGCTCGATCAGGCGGAGCTGCGTCCCGATGCCGTTCTGGTCGGTGAGGCGGCGCGGATCGTGTCGGCCGAGGAGGAGCCGGATCTGCGGACGACGCCGATGCTGCGGTGGCGTCACGGCGCGTGGGAGCGGCTGGATGATTGCCTCAGCCTCCTGGCGGTCGATATCCGCCGGGGCAAGAATCTAGGCGGCCGCCGTGACTTTTATTTGCTGGCCGAGGGGCGCCGCGCTGCTACGAGGCTGCTAGCCGATATTCCGGCGTTGGGATGGTATGCCGATCGGGCCCACCTTGTGGGCGTGGTGGCCGGTGATGTCGGCGGTGATGAGTTGAAGGCCCGACAAAAAGCGGTGTGGGAGTACCGGGACACCCGCTGGAACGATCACATCGCCGGGATCCGCGTGAAGGTGATGGAGCGGCTGTCACGCCTGGGGCAGGGAGTTGCATGAGCGAGTTCCTGGACGCGGTCGCCGAACGCGCGCACATGGCGGTGGAGACGGCGGCGAAGATCTTGGCCGACCACGGCATAGAGGAGTATTTGCCAGCCCGACCGGCGGCACGGCTGCGGATCGATCGGGTCGGGTTTTCCGGCGTTAAGGATCTGCAGTCCGACCCGCCGGGCGAGGAGTTCACCTTCGAGATGGAGGTGCCCGAGGGGTCAGCGCGTTGGCTAGCGCGGGCAACTCGGCGGGCAAGACGAGCGTGGTGGAGATCATCCGCTGGTTGCTGACGGGGCGGTCCGCGGTCGATAACTGGGTCTTTGAGCGGATCCGGCGGGCAAGCTTGGAGTTTCGGCTCGACGGCCAGCCGTTCACCGTGGACGTTACCCTCGACGGTCGTGGGATGTCGGGGCGGTTGAGTCAGCGTAGCGATGTGCTGCGCACATTCGATCAACGTTCCTTTGAGACGGTGATGGAGGAGTTGCTGCTGCCGCGGCTTGGGCTGGATCGCATCAGTGTGTTTCAGCGTGCGAGTGGGTCGGAGCGTGGGAGCGTCATCGAGGCCGGTTGGACGTTGCTGTCCGACGGGTTGCATGTGCGTCCCTCGGAGCTGTCGAGCGTGATCGGTGGCGTGCCGGTGCGTGCCGCGCAGATGCTGCAGGTCTATCTGGCGTTGCCGTGGTATGACACGTTGCTTCAGGTGCGGGCTGCGCTTGGTGCGGTGCGACAGCAGAACCGGGATGTTGAGCAGGCAACCCAGGCCGAACACGAGGTCCGCTTGCAGGAGACTGACCGTATCCAGCAGGAGTTGCGGCAGGCACGGCTGGAGCTCGCGGCGATGAGTGATGAACAGGAGCTGGCTGATCGTCTGCGCGCGGCGGTGGATCGTGCCACTGAGCTGGCGCGGGCCGCACTGGCGGCCGGTGCGCGGGTCAAGGCCGCGACCCAGTGTCTGGCCGATGCCAAGGACACGCAGATCGTTGCGCAGCGGGCGTTGCGCACCATCGTCGAGCGTGAGGCGGCCGGTGCGTTCTTCCGGGCGCTGGAGCCCAAGGCGTGCCCGCGCTGCACCAAGCCGATTGATGGGCAGCGGCGGGCCCACGAAGCCGAGGAGCAGGTGTGTTCGGTCTGTGATCGGCCGGCCGTCTATGAGCCCGACGTGATGGCGCGTGAGCGCGCCGAGGAACAGGTTGCCGCCACCGCCGAGGCCGTGGAGAGCGCCGAGCAGGCGCTAGGGGAGGCGAAGCGTGAGCATGAGCAGATTGCGGATGAGCGTGCCGCGACGGAGCGGGAGATCACCTCACTGGCTGGCAGCGGTGAGCTGGAACGGCGTCGTGCGCATGAGGCACGCCTCCACCGGCTCGAGGGCCGCGTGGAAGAACGTGAAGAGACTGGCCGCAACTGGCGGTACGTCTGTCCGGACCTGACGATGTGACGCGGGTGCTGGAGGCGGCCGAGACCGACGCGCGGGTCCGGACCTCGGCGGACCTGTTCGAGGAGCTCAACACCGAGATCCTCAGCCTGGGCCAGCGGTTCGGGATCTCCGGGCTGTGCCGCGTCAAGCTGAACCGCGCGGCGCACCTCCCGGTGACCAAGGAAGGCACCGACTACAAATTCAGCAAGCTGCCGGACGGGGACAAACTGCGGCTGAAGGTCGCAGTCGTAATCGCGCTACTGCGGATTGGCCACCGCCGTGGTGCCGGTCGCCACCCCGGCCTGTTGTTCGTCGACTCACCTGGTGCCGAAGAGGTCGCCGCTGGATCGTTGCGTGAGATGATCTCCGGGCTCGTGGAGGTCGCGGCCGAGTTGGGCTTGCAGGTGGTGACTGCGACCGCGCGCCTGGATGACGTCCAGTCGGTGCTGGATCCCAAGCGGTTCCGGATCCCGGCGAAAGGGCGGACGACGCTGTGGTAGAGGTGGTCGACTGGCTCCGCCAGGCAGGGCCTGGCGCGTCCTCGCGGACGCTGGATGACGTCGGCGGTGAGGCGCAGCTGTATCGCCACGCCGAGCAGATCGCCAATAGTGACGCCTTCGATGTCGCAACGAGCATGGTGATCGGTGCCTGGAATCAACTCGATCATGAACGCGCCTCCAGGTTGTTGCTGCTAGGCCTTGAACACACGCCGGATCCGCTGGCCTTCGCCGGAGCGGTCGAGGCGATCTTCGCCCAGCCCGCGGTCGTCGCCGCGCTCGCGGACGGGATGAACAATGTTCTGCTGGATCGTGCCGGTGAACGTACAGATCCGCGGCACGCGCACATCGCCGTCGACGCGCTCGACGGCGCGCTGCGCCTACTCCTGGCAGGGGCGGTGCGGCCATTCAGGCTGCTGGAGCTGGTCTCGTCGGTGACCATCATCGAGCCATCGACATTCGCCGAGGCCGTCGCCCGCCGCCTCGGCGTGCTGTACCTGCACAAACCGGAGACCAGCGTCCGTGATGCGGCACGGGCGACGCTGCAGCTGCTGAGCGAGCACCCGGACGCGCGCGACGACGCGCTGTGCGAACTCGGCGGATGCTCGCTGATCGACGGCCTGGAATCATCGACCGCCGAGCAGGCAGAGGCCGCGCTGCGCACGGCACGTCGCGACTATTCGGCCGCGATCGACGCCGACCAGGAGCGTCTTGACGCCCGCCTGTACGCCAGCGCGCTGGATGGGGTGCTGGCGCTCATCGAGCAGCGCCCGGCCGCTGATGTGGAGGCTGCTGCCGAGCAGGTGGAGGACCTGGCGCTCGTACGCGCCGCCTGGCACGCGCCGGGGCGGTTAGGGCGCTGGTTGGGAGACACCAGCGCGGCTGAACAGCACTGGTGGATGGTCACCGCTGCCTTCGCCCAGGCCGCGGGCGCACTGGATGAGGACGTGTGGCTGAACGCCGCCACGTCGCTGGAAGCGATCGCGCGTGCCCACCGTGCCGCGCGCGTCGCGCGTGTGCTGCCCGAAGCGGCGCCGGGCCTGCGCGCGGTCATCGAACCGCGGATCAGTAATGCCTTCATCGCCGACAGTTCTCGGGTGCGGGCGCTGAAGCAGTGGGCGACACAGGTCGCCGACGATCCAGAGCTTGAGCAAGGCGCGATCGAGCTTCAAGAGGTGGTGGAGGACCCAAAAGGGGACACCGCGACGCTCATCGCCGATCTGCGCGCTAGGGCCGACGACCCCACTGCCGTCGATGCGGTGCTGCAGGCTCTTGACGACCGTCAGTGTGAGGTGCTTGAACGCCGGCTGGAGACTCTGGACGGTGAGGAGTCGGTACTGCTCAACCGGGTCGCATGGCGCGTCAATCATGACATCCGCGCAGGCCTGGAGGGCGTCCCCGACTACACCGGCACCACCCGGATCTTCTTCGACCGCATCCTCGATCTGACCATCCGGTTCGTTGAAATGCGGCAGGACATACAGACCGGCCGACCAGGCGGGCGATTCCACTATCTCAGCCAGCCTGATGCCCTCGAACGTGACCTGCAGTTGGACTACTACGAGTTCATGAAGGGCACCATTTTCGGCGCTGTCGTGGACATCGAGACCCCGCACATCGGCGGAGGCCGCACCGACATCGTCTTCCGCTACGGCGGCACCCGGATCGTCGGAGAGATCAAACGCGACACCAATCCGGCCGCGACCGGCCACCTCGACTCCTATCTCAACCAGGCAGGCCTGTACCAGAGCGCCAACGTCGCGCTCGGGCTCCTGCTCGTGCTCGACCTCAGCCCCAAACCCCAAGGACAGGTTCGCTCCCTTGGCCAGAGCATCTGGCTGGCCCACAAGCCGGATCTGGCCGACGGCGACCTCCCACGCTTGATCGTCACGGCGCTCGTTCCCGGCAACCGGCCTACACCCTCCGGCGTCACCTGACCCGCTCCACCGCAGGCCGGACCCGCATAGGGGGCACGACCACTGCCCGTGCGCCCACGTGCACGGCGGCCAGCAGCCACGGATTCGTCGTCCGGTTGGCCGCCGTCACGAGGCCGAGCGTCCACAACCACCACGCGCCCGGATGCAGGTCCCGCGGAAAGAAGTACGCGACCGACGCGGAACGCATCACGACTTTCAGGCGTGTTTGCGGTGCAACGCCGTCAGCCCGGTAGCCGCGCCGAGCACGGCGATCGCGGCGCCGGCCGCCCAGGGCGCATAGTCGCTCGCGCCGGACTGCTTCTTGATCAGTTGTCGACCGGAGAGAGGTTCTGACCTCCGGTCCGCGCGACGTTCTGCGCGGGGTCGTCCGCCGTCGACCCGGCCCGTGGGAGAGGGAGCGAGCGCTTCGATCCTCCGCCCCCAGGCGAGGACAGCTGGCCGAAGGTCGAGCTACGCCCGGACGGCGTTCCCGGCTGCTCAGCGCCTGGATCGCTCTGCCCGCCGCTGTGGTCGCCGGTCGAACCAGGCTGGACTGCGGGTCGTTGCTCGTCGAGGCGGGCTCGGGGGCGGTGGTGCAGGCGCCACCTTCGGTCCCGGGACGGACCGCGCGGAGCAAGTAGGTGAAGCCCCGCGTAAGCGTTTATGCGGGGACACGCGTGAATGTTGTTGCAATTGTCCAATGCACTGGCGAAGATGATCCGCGTGGCGGGAGGGACGCGATGGCCCGTGTACGACACATCGCGACGCCACTCATCTCTGACCGGTCTAGACCTTTGCCGGCCAGATGGGAACGCCGCGCCTGCGGCGATGAGGAACGCGCCAAAGCCGGGGGCGACAATGACGTCAAAGTGGTACAAGTGCGACCTTCAGGTAGCGACCCCCGCCTGGCGAATGAGGCTACCGAAGGACAGAAGCTACAACTTCGATAAGCCCGATGATCGCAAGGCATTCGCCGATCTTTATATGGACCATTTGAAGAGACGCGGCATCGAGGTCATCGCTCTCACCGATCACCACACGGCCACCTGGCTCGGCGACATGAAGGACGCCGGCGTCCGGGCCGGTATCACCGTCTTCCCCGGCGTCGAGGTGACGACGGGAACCGGGTCGGACGGCGCACACCTCATTCTCATCGGTGATCTCAGCAAGACCGAGCAGGACATCGAGATCTTGCTTGCGAAGGTCTGCGGGTTCGACGAGCCAGAGCATCCGAAGTTCAATCCGGCTCGAAAGCGTGACCCCGCGCCAGCCCCCCGATCAATCGGGGACATCCTTGACGATCTACCGGACGGCTGGCTGGCGATCGCGCCGCACGCGCTCGCAGACAATGGCCTCGCATCTCTCAAGACCGTGGGTGACACACTTCGGTGGAAGGCCTTGCACCATGATCGACTCTCCGCCGTCGACGTTGGCCATTTCAACGCTGGTGAAGGAGCCGAAGGTAAGAGGCAGGGATTCAATCAGCGGTTCCGGGCGCGGGAGCTGGACGATCTTCCGTGCCTGAAAAGGCTGGCGTTCATCAGCACGTCCGACGCCTACTGCGTTGAGGATCTCGGTAGCCGTTTCTCCTGGATCCGGATGAACGAGCCCTCGCTGGAGGGGCTGAGACAGGCGTTCCTCGACCACGAAGCCCGGATTATCTGCGACTGGGATGACCGGCTGGCCGACCGGCCAGACCCGAACCATGTCGACCACGCCTGGGTCGAGTCCGTGACTCTCGGCGGCAGGCTGGGCAACTCCGCAAGCCCGATGAACGTCACGTTCGTGCCCTGGTTGAACGTCATCATCGGTGGGCGCGGCTCAGGCAAGTCGACGATCGTGGCAGCGCTCAGGCAGCTCTACGGCACGACCGACGGCCTTCCGGAATCCCTCCGCGCGGAGACCGAGGACTTCGTCGAGCGGGTATTTGATACCGCCGAGCTGGCCGCCGCACACCACCTCGAGATCTCCGGTGAACGGCAGAGCGCGCACTGGACCCGCAAGGACGGCCCGACGACGGATCGAGGCATCACGACCAAGACCGCGTTTCCCATTCGGTTGTTCGGTCAGAAAGAGCTGTACGAGCGGATCAAGTCCGTCCCCTCGGACCCGTACGTTGCCTCGCGGAACCTGCTCGGCCTCATCGATGAGGCGGTCGAGGCCGCCGGAGACGGATCACGGCACGAATTCACCGAGGGCCGGGCCGCGCTCGAAGACCGCTGCGAGCAACTTGTACGTGAAAGACAGCGTGTTCAGGTCGCACTTGGCCGAAAGAACGAGCTGGAGGCGCGAGCGGTAGAGCTCGGCCGGCAGATCGCGGTCCTCGACAACGCCGAGTTCAAGACGCGCCGGGAACACAATGAGGCGATCCTCCGCGAACGAGCCGAACTCGAATCCATCGCCACGAATTTGAACCAGACGATCAGTGACATCCGGCGACATGCGGAAGGGCTGCTTTCTCAAAGCTCCCACGCCAGCCAGCCTGACGCGCGGTCGAGCACTCGGGCGCCTCACCTGCGTCGACTCGACGACGTCCGCGCTCGATTGCTGAACGACCTGCTCACCGCCACCGGGCAGGCTGAAACAGACGCGAAAGCGGCCGAAGCCGCCAGGCAAGAAGGACCGTGGGCCGACGAAGTCAGGCACGCCGCCGACGACGAGGCCGCCTATCAGGCAGAACTGGGCGAAGCCGGCGTCGACCCCGAAAAGTATCTGGGGCTGCGCGAAGAACTCTCCACAGTAGAGCGCGGGCTGGCCGACCTTGAAGAGCAACAGAGGCGTCTCACCCAGCTCAAGGAGGACGAGGCCAGCGCCTGGAATGCTCTGGCGACCTTCTACGACGGGCGCCGACGCCGACGCACCCACCTTGTGGACGATGTCCACAGGAAAAGCGGGTCACTGCGGTTCGACCTCGCCTCACATGGCGACTGGGCCGGGTGGGAAAGCGCCGCTCGGGAACTGCTGAATCTGCGAGTAGACGGCTTCGTGACAGACGTTCGTGCCGTAGCAAAGTGGTTGTGGTCCGGTCGCACCGACAACTTTGAGGCTCGCCTGTTGACATGGCGGCATGCGCTCGTCGACTCCCAGCCCGCCGCTTACCGGCTCCTTGAGGACGACCTACCCGACGTACGAAAGCCCTGGTGGCAGAAACTACAGAAGCTGGACGCGACGCTACGGCTGCGGCTCTCAATGCTCATGGCCGACGACGTAATCACCATGCGCTTCCTCAAGACCGGCGGCCGAGCGGACCATGCCGAGGACTGGCAGGACGTCTCCCACGGCTCACCTGGTCAGCGAAGCGCAGCAATGCTCAGCTTCGTCCTCCATCAAGGCACCGAGCCGCTCGTGATCGACCAGCCTGAGGACGACCTCGACACCGCTTTGATCTCCCAACTGATCGTCACCGAGCTGCGGAAGAGCCGGTGGAAGCGGCAGGTCATCATCGTCACGCACAACGCGAACATCCCCGTGTTGAGCGACGCCGAACAGATCCTCGTGCTGGAAGCGCACGAAGGCAGCCTCAGGGTCAAGGAGTCCGACGGCCAGCAGCACCTCGGACCGATCGAGGTCATGAAGGTCCGCCGCGAGATCCAGAACGTCCTCGAAGGCGGGGTCGCCGCATTCATCACCCGGGAAAGGCGCTACGACAACGAGCTGAGCACCTACCGACGAGATCTCGCCGCTGCGGAGCGGCCCCGCGATCCGGATCGTTCCTCTCACGATAAGCGGAGAGAACCATCCCCACGTCCACAAAAAGCCGAGTGATGTGATGAGCCGAGCCTCCCGCGATGCCAATCTGTTCGCTCACCAGGGTCAGCATGACCGTGCGGGCGCTGAGCGGTTCCAGGATCGTGGGGTGCGGGTCGTAGGTACTGCGGATGAGTGCGGCCCGGCTGGTGATGTCGTCGATGACTTGGCCGAGGGTGTGCTCCTGCCCGTCCGTGAACAGCGGGAGGATCCGGTCGGCCCAGGTCTGCTTCTCGGCTGCGGTCGGGATCATCGGCGTGGCCGCGCCCTTACCGAAGCCGGGAACGATGAACGTCCTCGGTGCCAGCTCGGGATCGTCGGGCGCCGCGGCGGCCTCGCCCGACATCGCGTCGAGCGTCCCCGCCGGCGGGCGGGGCGCGATCTCGTAGACGTCGTCGACCCACTAGGTCGCGCTCATCGAACCGGAATGGGGACCGAGCACCCGCTTGTGGGATCTGCTCAGCAACGTCCGGGGAGTGGAGAGGGCAGACGGCGAGCTATGAGCGCTGAGCAGGGATGGCGCTTTGACGAGGACGGCAAGTTCTCCGAAGGAGACGCACACCCACAGCCGGGCGGCTACACCGCCGAGGAGTTCGACGCCCAGTGGCGCCCGGACTGTCTCCGGTGCGGCGGCCTGGTCGAGGTGCAGCCCGTGGGTGGACACGACTACTCAGGTCGCACGCTGTACAGCCCCGGTCGCATCCGGTGCATCGGCATCTGCGAGAGGTGAAGCTTGGCTGAGATGAGAGGTCGGTAGCCCGTGGCGCTCAACCCACCGACGATGGACCGGTTGGCCTTTGTCCGGCTGCTTCACCAGCAGGCCGCCGAGCAAAGCCGTTTGCCCCCGCCTATGAACTTCATGTGTGTCCTGATGTATCACGACGCAGTGGAGCTGTTCCTGCTGCTCGCTGGCGAGCATCTCGGCGCCAACATCCCGGAGAAGGGCAACTTCACTCAGAGGTACTTCGACAACATCAACAGGGAGCTGAACGGGACCGAGTTGTCCGGTCGGAAGGGTGTCGGAAGGCTTACGGACCAGCGCAACGCTTTCAAGCATGCGAACACGTGGCCCGGCCCGACCGGCATCGAACAGTTCCGCGCCGACGCCGCGGCCTTCTTCGAGGACAACACCCCGAAGGTCTTTGGGGTTGAGTTCGCCAAGATCGAGATGGCCGATGTCGTACCTCAGGAAGGGACGCGGCAGAAGCTGAAGGAAGCGGCTGAGGCGGAAGCCGAAGGAGACCGAACGCAAGCGATGGGGTACCTGGTAATCGCATTCGATGACCTGTTTCAAGAGCACGTGGGACCCGCGCACGCCATTCAGTCCGAGTTCAGCTTCGGCCGGACCATCCGGACCCCCGCGTTCAGAGGAATCGGGGGGATGGTGAATCAGTTGCAGACGTCCCCTTCAGACAAGGGGCACGCACGTGCTGCGGACCGTTTCGCGAAAGACAGGATCGGGCAGGCGCTCGATCTCACCGTGGAAGCGGTCATTTCACTACAGAAGGCCATGCGGGTCATGGCAATCGGAATCGATTACTACCGCTACGTCCAGTTCGATCGCCTTACTCCCGAGGTTCGGCGCTACTCCGCAGAGCATGTGGTCTTCGACCCGGAGGCGAGCTATGCGCCGAGCGTGGAGGAGTTCCAGTTCTGCCAAAGCTTCGTGATCGAGGCGGCGCTGCGGTTGGCTGAGATCAGCGCGGTCGTCGTCAGGCCGTCATGGCGACCGGAGGTGGAGCTGGGGGAGGTGGAGTTTCGGTGGCATTGAGCTTAGAGTCCACCGATTCTCAGACCGCCACAACGGCTTGACGCCTGAGGTATTTGATCAGCCGCCCTTCGATGGCGGATCGGTCACGCCGCCCTCCAGGAAGATGGACATCGCGCGCCACCGCAGATCGCATGCGATCGCGGCATCAGGGTGCGCATGTAGACCTGATCGCCTGATCCGCGACCGATCAGCGGCAGACGAGTGCACCTCGATCGATAAGGGAATCGAGACGGATCCGGCAGCGGAACACCCCCACGAGCGTGAGGGAGGTCTGACCTGGGGTGCGTATGGTGGGCTCGGAGATCGAAACACCCCCACGTGGGGGGCGTCCGATCTCCGACGCAAGCTTCGGCGTTACCCTCGTCGCACAGCGCGCAGAGCGGCAGCTGAGGTTGCAAGGTCGTATTCGCCCCGCTCGGCGATCATCCGTGCGGCGGTGCCAGCGGCTATTGGGACAGCGGCCCCGGCATACGCTGTGATTACGCTCCGTTGGGCTGGCGAAAGCCAGCCTTTGGCCAGGAACTGTTGCAGGACAATGACTGCCGCAACAACGGATCACGCGGAGGCAACCAGGCCGGACTCGTACACACTCCCTGTGTCAACCTCAGGCGGCTTTCGGCTGGATGAGAGCCGCTGCGGCGCCGTGGTTGGCAGGATCGTAGGGAACGCTGTCGAGCCAGCAGCGCCAGATGACGCGGATCCAGGCGCGTGCCAGGACACGGATCACATGAGCGTGGTCCTTGCCGCTAGCTCGGGCGTCGGTGTAGATCTTGGCAGCCCACGGGCTGGAACGCCGGCTGTTGTCAGCGAACGAGGCCATGGCCTTGCGGAAGCGTTTGTTGCAGGCCCACCGGAACCCCACGGATCGATGCCGGCCCGAGGCCTTGGTCACCGGGCACATCCCGGCGAGAGCGGCGACCGAGTCGGGCCCCGCATAGGCCTCGCGGCAATCGCCCCACTCGGACAGGATCTGAGCGGCGTTGATCTGCCCCGCCATCGGCAGCGAGGTGAAGATCGCACCGTCTGGATGCTCCGCCATACGGGCTCTGACGGACTTGGCCATGTCCTTCAACGCCGTGTTGAGGGTCTTGAGCACAGTGACCAGCGCGAGCACGGCGTCTTTGAGGGCAGGCGTGAGGGCCGGATCGAAGGTCCCGGCCGGTGCGGCGCGCAGCCGAGCCATCAGCTCAGCGGCTGTGCGCCGGCCCGAATAGGCGTGCTTGGTGCAGAACGCGGCCATCCTCCTTTCGCCCAGGTGAGCGGCCGCGGCCGCCGTCGGATAACGGCTGAGCAACTCCAGGCTGATCGGCGAGGCGACGTCTGCGAACAGCGCTTTGGCTCCGGGCCAGTGCGCCTCCAGCAGCGCTGATAGCTGGTTGACCGCCGCCACCCGCATCTCGACCAGGTCGTCGCGGGTGCGCACCACGGCGCGCACGGCTTTGGTCTGGCTGGAGTAAGGGGTAACGACCCGCAGGCGGTGTTGCCGCAACCGCAGGTACTCGGCGATGACCGCGGCGTCTCCGGCATCGGACTTAGCTCCCGACAACACCTCGCCTTCCCGCCAGGTCTTGATGGCGTTCGGCTTGACCGGAACGACAGCATGACCGGCCTCCAGGAACAGGTCGACCAGCCGGCCGTTGGGGCGCTCGATCGCGATCGGTACCTGTTCGGAGTCACCGTACTTGGCCAGCCGGCGCACCAGTTGGGCGATCCCGTCCGCTGTGTGCTTGATCGTGAACTCGGCCACGATCTTCCCGGCCTCATCCATCACGCACACCGCGTGCTCGGACGCGGCCCAGTCGATCCCGACGAAGAACAACGCCTCACCCAGCGCAAGCGACAACTCGACTCCTCCGATGGCAGGGACAGCTCGGCGGGGAGGCCGGCCACCGGATGGTCACTAAGCGGCGCTCTGAGCGCATCTCCCTGTTGCCGGTCCGCAGCCCCCGGAAAGAGCCGAGCGCGGCAGTGTGTACGCGGCCGTTTCCGGCGACCACTCCAGGCCGTCATCTCAGCCCCCGCCGAGTCCAATCACCGCGCACCCGTGTGCCTGGCGACAGCCATGGTGCCCTAGTGACCACCCCGCTGGACGTGACCCTGGCGGTTCTTCGCACCCGACCCGCCCGATACCAGCCCTCCCCCGCCTATCCGCATTGATCTCCGTCCGCCAAACACCGCCCACGTCCAACTCCGCGATGAGTGGGTGCAAGCTCGATCCCGATGAGCGGTGCTCATCGGACATCACGGCGAGAGAGAATCGAACTTTGGCCACGGTGGATCGGTGGGAGAGTTCATGCCGCACCTCTGCAAGATCACGTTGGCGGCTCCACGGAGCGATACCGACGACGGGGACCAAGTGCTGGAGGCGATGGCCACGGCGATCGAAGCGGGGTGGGAGTCGCCACTGGCCGTTTCCGAGGATGAAGACCTGGACCCACCGCTGGCAGAGGACAAGCCCGACGGCGGCAACATCCTCGACTATCGGATCCTCGGATACCCCGAAGGTGCGATCATTCTGGTCCTCCTTGAGGGAACGGACCTGGCGCAGGCGGCACTGGCCGCAGCCGCCCTCTCCCAGCACCTGACCACCTGGTCCCCGACCCTGCTGAAGTTCACCACCGAGAACGTCAGCGTTTCCCCCGCCGCCGAACCGATCGACGACGACTGGGCACAGTCCTTCGACATACCGACACCGACGCGCAGATGGTCACCCGCTGAGTTGCTCGATGAAGAACTTCTGACGTTGTCGGCGAAGTACCTGCTCGCGCGCGCCGTCCGGTCGCTGTGGGACCCCGCGAAGACTCGAACCCCCCACATCGATGCAGGTGATGTCATCGCCGGCGGCAACGAACATCCGTGGGGCAGAGAGCTGACGGGCGCCCTGGGAACACTGCTGGTTCTAGCCGCCGACCACGAGGCCGAGACCGGTGAGACGGCGAAGCTGACCGTACGAGGATCCGGTGATCCCGCCCTGGCCGAGGACCTCCTCACCAGGGCGCGAGCGGCCACCGAGCTCGACCCGGAAGACGACTGTGCCGACGACGATGAAATGCGTGGACACGTACTCCTGTCGGACTTCATGGAGGACCACTCACTAACCTGGAAGCAGGTCCCGAAGGACGAATCACCCGCCCAGACAGAACAACGCACGGCGCGCCAGCTCCACGAACTCCTCTGGGCCGGTGTACGAGCCCTGGCGACACTCGCGTACTCACTCTCCGACACCGCCGGGCCCTGGCAGCTGCTCTATGAGCTAGAGGACGACCGGCTCATCTCGACCCTGGCCGCATGGGAAGCCGAAGAGATCGCCGCGACCACCGAGCACGACTCCGACGAAGCTCAAAGCGCGGCGCTGGCCCACGCCGCCATGTGGCTGGCGATCCGCCGTCCGGAGACGCTCGACACCGCCGAGGGCGAACGGCTGATCGAGTGCATCGCCACAAACCCCGGAGCCCTCCACCACGTCGTCTACAACACCCTGCTGATGGCCGGTCCTGAGCCGACGCGCAAGGCCGTCGATGATCAACCACTCCCCGCGGACATGCGCTCCGGTCTCACCGCCTTCGTCCAAGCCCAGCTGCTGACCGATGCAGACAAGATCGACTACGAACACGGCGACCCATACGACGAGATGCACGGAGCGCTCGAAGACGCGCTGGTCCACGACGAACAATTCAATGACCGGCTACGCGCCGCACTGGACGTCGCCGGTCTCGCGGCGCGGCTGACGCAGACCGACGTCAACCCTTATCGCGGCGTCGGACGCCACATCTCCTCCCCACGTCAGATGACCATGGAGTTGCTCGCCAGAGCAGCACTCCACGCCACCGTCGTCCTCACCGACCACGACGGTGATGCCACCGTCCGCCTCGGGGCCCTGGCCACTGTCGCACACGTCTCCGCCGCCACAGCCGGCGAGATGGCCGCCGACCTTCCCGACCTCACCGGCGACGACCCAAGAACAGAGCCGGCGGCCCGCGAACGGGCACGCCAATGGATCAACGATGCCCGCCAACTGACCGGTCAACAGGCGACCTCAAACGGAGACGTCGGAGCCGGCGACGACACGCAGGCCATCCTCGACGACCAGACCACCACCGACGACTGGCCGGTCCACCGCTTCGTCTCCGCTGCGGCAGAGGCGACCGCGGCCACACTGCGATCAGCCGGACGCCTCGACGCCGCCAAGGAGATCTTCACTCGGGAATGACCCCGAACCCCAACCAGTTACGGTTGCCAACCCGAACAAAACGTCACAGTCCATTATCAGAGGTCACCATCCGATAGCTCTTGATTGGCCTACCCCTGCTTCTTGGTCTGATCAAGACCTGTAGAGGGCGCTTCGATCGCCGCGTCCGGGGCTGTAATGGGGGCCCGAGGGGAGCCCGTACGGACTACGCGGAGACAACAGCGCGCAGCATCCCCGGGATTGATCGACACGTAGCCGAGTGAGCTAGCTGCAAGAATGCGCGAAGGCGACATCATCCATTGCCGTCCGGCATGAACCCCAGCGAATTCCTAAACCGTGTGCCGCAGGTTCGAATCCTGCCGGGGGCACCCAGAACATGGAAACTCTGGTCGACGTGTGTGACCTGCGTGACCTACGCGATGGCGTGGTCGACCCTCCGGCGGCTGCAGATGCTGTCTTGGCGAACGTACGGACGGTGTCCTCGTGTCGGGGTTTGTTGTAGCGGATCTGGAGTTGGAAGGCGTCGTAGAGCCTTCGTCGCAGGTCCTCGGGGAGCTTGTCGAGACCGATCGCCATCTGAGGAATGTCCTCCAGGAGCGAGAGATCGTCGCTTGCCAGAGGTTGGTCTTGCTCGTTGAGGTCTGACAACTGGGCCTGAGCGTCGCCGCGTTGTCTAACGAGTTCGGCGTAGCGACGCTGGATACTCGCGATCGTGGCCACAATCGGTGGGGGCGCGCTCGGGCCCGTAAGCATATCCCCCGCCCCGCTGGTCGGAGGAGGCTGCTTGATGGCCATTGTTCTCTCGTCGCCGCGAGGTCACCGCAGTTCTCCCCCCGGGCTCATTCCGGTCCCACGACAGGCGGTCTCCAGCAAGGCCGCACACGGCGGAGTCGTGTTCGATGCCAATGAAGGAGCGGTTGAGCTCGCGGGCGGCCAGGCCGGTGGTCGCAGCTCCGGCGAACGGGGCGACGACGGTGCCGCGCGGCCGACATCCGGCGGCGATGCACCGCGCCCGCAAATCAATTGGGAAGACCGCGTAGTGCGCCTGCCGGAACGGCCGGGTGGAGATCGACCGCACATCGCCGGGGTTCCTGCCGGTTGCCGACGGCGCGGCATGGTGCTGACGGCTCGTGCCGGCTTCTGCGGTGTGCCGTCGCTGGCGGCGGTTCGTCTGCTCGCTCGTGCCTGAGCAGGGCGGGCTCCGGCCGCGGGCCCGGTTGATCGTCGAGTCCGCGCCGAGGGTCCGGTCCCTCGGCCTCATCACAGCCCGTCTAAGATCCGGCTCCCGGGGCCCGCCCAGTGACCAGCGGCGATGCCGCCCGTAGAGGGTCTTCCAGTTCACGTACTGCTCAGGAATCTACCGACGGGCAGCAGCGCCCACTCCTCATCAGTCAGATCATGGCGATTCAGGCGTTCATCCACCCGCCACGGTCTACCGCAGCCCAAAGATCACGATCTACGAGGCACTGCCCAGCGCGATGGGCTTGCCGGCCAGCGGGGTGAACCGTTCCTTGCTCAGGTTGCCGGGGTTGAGGCCGTGCGGCACGTCGCCCTTGACCGAGCCGTGCGGGTCGATCACATACTTGTACGGCGAACCTTCAGCGAACACCTTGTAGGCCTCGGGTACCTCGTCCATCGTGATGACGGTGGTGTTGAGCATCGGGGTCAAGTACGGCATCCGGTCGTGCAGGATCGCCTCCATCAGACCGTGGTTGTAGGACATCGTCGGCGACTGGCCCGCCGCCATGCGCGGCGATTTGATCCAGGCGTCGGCCCACTCGGTCGTCATCGACCCCTTCTTGTAGTCGGCGCTTTCGGCCAGCGGGTTGGCGCAGTACACGCCGACGGTGCTCGTGGTGCCGCCGAAGCTGACGTATTTCAGCAGGGCGCTGGTGACGGCGTTCTCGACGGGCCGGTCGGCGTCGGAACCGAAACCGCGGGAGTCGAGGCCGACATAGTCGATGACGCGGTCGGCGGTCTCCCTACCGGTGATGCGCCGCAGGTGGTCCTCGATCGCCACGCCATCGTTGAGGTCGATGGTCTCGATACCGTGCGGCTCGAGCAGGGCCAGCCGGTCGGGCAGGTAGTCGGCGACGATGATCGCGCCGTAACCCAGCAGCCGCGCGCATGCGGCGCCGCAGCGGCCGACGGGCCCGGCGCCGAAGATCAGCACACTGCGGCCCACGCCGAACGACGGCATCGCCGGCCAGTCGGGTGCGGCGAAACCGTGGAATGCGGTCGGCAGGATGTCCGAGAGCAGGGTGAGGTCCCGGATCTTCTCCATGGCGGCGTGCCGGTCGGGGAACCGAAGCAGGTTGAAATCGGCGTAGGGCACCATCAGGTAGTCGCCTTGACCGCCGGCCCAGCCGGCGGCGGTGTTGACCGACCGGACAGGGGGGCCGAGGTTGAAGCCGTAGGCGCCGCAGTCGACGTGCTGGGTGGTGCCGGCGATCGGGAAGATCTGGTCACCGTTGACGTACTGACACACGTCGGTACGCATGTGCTTGCAGTTGTAGCAGCGGCCACAGCCAACGTTGAACGGCACCGAGACGATATCGCCCATGTGCAGGAATTCGACGTCGGAACCGACCTCCACCACCTCACCGGTCATCTCGTGACCCATGGTCATACCCGACGGGACCGCGAACGAGCCCCGGTAGATGTGCAGGTCGCTGCCGCAGATATTGGTACTGATGATTTTGAGGATGACCGCGTGCGGCGCGTTCTTGCCGTTGGGCATCGTCAGTTCGGGGAACTTGTAGGTGTCGACCCGGACGTCTTCTCGGCCGTGGAACGTCACGAGGCGATTACCGTTGTGTGTCATGGTTTTCCACTTCCTTTCCGACGAATTTCTGTGATCGCGGAGTGAGGAAGTCACAAGGTCGCACGTCCGGGGTCAGTCATGAATACGCCACGGTTTTCCCCCGCGACCTGGCGCGTCGTGCCCACCTCACCCCGTGGCACGAGCGGTACTCCACTACCCCCCTTCCCTGGCGGCTGCCGGGGTAAAACCTCCACCCCCGGCAAACGGGCGCTCAGCGCCTGCCAGGTGAGGAAGCACTCCGGGTCGATCGTCGCGTGCGTTTTGGTAGATCTTTGATGGCGGCGGCGAGGTAGGGGGCGGTCACGCTGCGAGCGTTCGCCGCCGCCTCGGCCGGTGTCCCGGTGGCGACGACGCGGCCGCCCTCATCTCCGGCGCCGGGACCGAGGTCGATGACATGGTCGGCTTGCGCCACCACCCGCATGTCCAGTTCGACGACCACGATCGTGTTACCGGCATCCACCAGCTTCTGCAGATGCAGCATCAGCCGGTCGGTGTCCGCGGGGTGGAGTCCGGCGGTCGGTTCGTCGAGTACGTACAGCGCGTCGGCGCGGTGTGCGCGCTGGAGCTCGGTGGCCAGCTTGACGCGCTGGGCCTCGCCGCCGGACAGCTCCGTCGCAGGCTGCCCCAGTCGCAGATAGCCCAGCCCGACGTCACACAGAACCGTCAACGAGCGCAGCACCTCGGTGTCACCCTCGAAGAACGAGCGTGCCTCGTCGACGCTCAGCTGGAGGACCTCCGCGATATTGCGGCCGCGCAAGATGATCTCCAGCGTGCTGTCCTTGTAGCGGGTTCCGTGGCAGTCCGGGCATGGGGTGTAGACACTGGGCAGGAACAGCAGCTCGACCATCACCCACCCCTCGCCCTCACACGTCGGGCACCGCCCCGACGCGACGTTGAAGGAGAACCGCCCGGCGTCATAGCGCCGGCGTCGTGCCTTCGGTGTCTCGGCGAACCGGCGGCGGATGTGGTCGAACATGCCCGTGTAGGTGGCGACGTTCGACCGCGGCGTACGGCCAATGGGCTTCTGGTCGATACAGACCACGCGACGCAGGTCGCCGACACCGCCGACGATCCTGCCGTCGACGGGCTGGGACACTCCGGACAGCAGCAGGTCGTGGTCGTCACCGACGTCGTCGGCCGCCCCTGCGACGGGACGACCCAGATGTTCTCCGACCAGCGTCGGGAGGGCCTGACCGACCAGGCTCGACTTTCCCGATCCCGAGACCCCGGTGACCACCGTCAGGCACCCCAACGGGAACGACACCGACACATCGCGGAGATTGTTGCGGCTCACCCTGTCCAACCGCAGCCAGCCACCGGCGATCCGGGGGGTGTGGGGCACCGGCCGCTCATGGCCGAACAGGTAGCGGCGCGTCGCCGACTCGCCGACGTCGGCCAGGCCTTGGGGAGGTCCGCTGTAGAGAATCAGGCCGCCGTCCTCACCGGCCTCCGGGCCGATGTCCACCAGCCAGTCGGCCGCCCGGATGATATCGAGCGAATGCTCGACCACGAACACGCTGTTACCGCGTCTCTTCAGATCTTCCAGGATCGCCAGCAAAGCGTCCCTATCACGTGGGTGAAGTCCCGCCGATGGCTCATCGAGCACGTACACCACACCGAAGAGCTGCGAGGACAACTGCGTCGCCAACCGCACACGCTGCAACTCCCCCGATGACAGGGTCGGTGTGCTGCGATCGAGCGACAGATAACCGAGCCCCAGGTCGATGATCGGCCGCAGCCGGTCCAGCAACTCGGCGACCAGACGTCGGGCGGCGGCCCGTTTCTCGACGGACATGTTCGGTGTATGCCGTACGTCCGGAGCCGTCTTGTGCGCCGACCCGCCGGCCGCGACTCTGCGTTCGACGGCAGCGTGCCGCGCGTCCTCGTCGAGGACGGCGGCCAAGCCGATGTCCGTCGGCGTCCAGGTGTCGCCGAGCACGGGTGCCAGCAGCCGCGCGAGCCGGGCCACGGGAAGCTGGGAGAACTCGGCGATGTCCAGCCCTTCGAAGGTGACCGACAGGGCCTCGGGCTTGAGCAGCCTGCCATGACACGTCGGGCAGACCGCGCTGCTGACGAACCGGGAGACACGCTTCTTCACCGACGAACTCTTGGTGTTCGCGAACGTGTCCAGAACGTACCGGCGCGCTCCGATGAACGTTCCCTGGTAGCTGGGCTCCATCTCCCGCGCCAGCGCTCTACGGGTCTGCGCCGGGGTGAAGCCGGCATAGACCGGCACCGTCGGGCGATCGTCGGTGAACAGGATCCAGTCGCGGTCCCTCTTCGGCAGCTTCTTCCACGGGGTGTCGACGTCGTACCCCAGTGACACCAGGATGTCGCGGAGGTTCTGCCCGTGCCACGCCGGTGGCCACGAGGCGATCGCCCGCTCCCGGATCGTCAGCGACCGGTCGGGAACCATGAGCCGCTCGGGTACCTCGTACACCCGGCCGATGCCGTGGCACGCCGGGCACGCGCCTTCGACGGTGTTGGGAGAGAAGTCCTCCGCGAAGAGCATGGGCTGGTCCGCCGGGTAGTTTCCGGCACGCGAGTAGAGCATGCGCACCAGGCTCGACACCGTCGTCACGCTTCCGACCGACGACCGGGCACTACGCGCACCACGTTGCTGCTGCAGCGCGACCGCGGGAGGCATCCCCTCGATCAAGTCGACGTCGGGGACACCGGCCTGCTCGATGAGCCGACGAGCGTACGGAGCCACCGACTCCAGATACCGCCGCTGAGACTCCGCGAACAACGTGCCGAACGCCAGCGACGACTTACCCGACCCGGAGACACCGGTGAACACCACAAGGGCATCCCGGGGAATGTCGACATCGAGATTCTTGAGATTGTGCTCACGGGCACCACGCACCCGGACATCAGCCGACACGGCCAGAGGCCGTTCACCGCCAGAAGCCCGTGAGCGATCAGACGAGTCCACGTGTCCGAGCCTAGACAGGCCAAGGTCACACGCTCACAGGCCCACCCGCTGTCACACGAAACGTGCAGGCCCTCATCGTCCGTGGCCGGAGGCGTCGAGCACGCCGTTGAGGAAGATGCCCGTGATCGCGGCGCTGGCCTGTTCGACGCCGAGCTGGCCCTGGATCACCCGCGAGACCGTCCCTTCGAGGAGTCCGAAGTAGACCTCGGCGAGCGTCTGCACGGGGAGGTCGTCGCGGAAAGAGCCCTCGGCGGCACCCCGCTCGAACACCGCGCGAAGCGGTGCGGTGAGTCGATGGTCCGCCTGCTGGGCCTCGCCCGGCGTCTTCTTGAACAGCCCGAGTGCCCGGTATTTGTTCGTCGCCGCGAGCACCGCACGCGTCATCCGGGCGATCGCCTCGTCGATCGGCGCCGCGTCGAGTTGCGCGTCGGAGATGCGTTCGTCCAGGTCCGCGAATGCCGCCTCGTACAGGGCGCGGAGCAGCGCGTCCCGGTTGGGGAAGTAGCGGTACAGGGTGGCCCGCGCCACGCCGGCCGCCGCAGCGATGTCCACCATGCTCGCCGAGTCGCCGCGCTCGGCAAGGACCTCGGCGGCGATGTCGAGGATTCCGGCGGCCACGTGGTCGCGGAGGGACGTACTCCTGCTCATCGCGGACAGCGTACATCGTCGTCCCGACATTTGACAGCATGCCTCTCTGATAAGACACTCTGTCTCATCCAAGAGACGTTATGTTCATCGGGAGGGTTCGTCGTGGCCGCACACCTGTACCGGCTCGGCCGGTTCGCTTTCCGCCACAGGCGGCTGGTCGCGTTGTCGTGGCTCGGCCTGCTCGCGGCGTTCATCGTCGGGGCTCTGGCCTTCTCCGGGCCGACGTCCAGTTCCTTCTCGATCCCGGGCACCGAGGCGCAACGGGCCGTCGACATGCTGGCCGAACGGTTCCCTCAGGCCTCCGCCGGCGGTGCCACGGCCCGGGTGGTGTTCGCGGCGCCCGGCGGGCGGCGGCTCACCGCCCCCGGCGACAAGGCTGCTGTCGAGAGCGTCGTGAACCGTCTCAGGTCCGGCCCGCAGGTGGCGAACGTGTCCGATCCCTTCGCCGCCGGCGCCATCAACCCGGCCCGTACGGTCGCCTATGCGCAGGTCACCTACCGGGTACCGGCAGTCGACCTGGCGGGCGCGGCTCGTGCCGCGCTGTCACGGGCGGTGGCGTCGGGCCGGGACGACGGTCTGACGGTCGAGATGGGGGGCGACGCGGCGCAGGAGCCGTCCGGGCAGAGTCTGCGCGAGGTCATCGGGGTGGCGGTCGCGGCGATCGTACTGATGGTCACGTTCGGCTCCTTCACCGCCGCGGGGCTGCCGTTGCTGACCGCGCTGATCGGGATCGCCGTCAGTATGACCGCGATCACCACGACCACCGGGTTCGTCGAGCTGAGCGCCTCGACACCGACGCTCGCGGTGATGCTCGGGCTGGCCGTGTCGATCGACTATGCGCTGTTCATCGTCTCTCGCCACCGCCACGAGCTCCTCGCCGGCCACGACGCGGAAGAGGCCGCCGGGCGCGCCCTGGGTACCGCCGGCTCGGCCGTCGTGTTCGCCGGGCTCACCGTGGTCATCGCCCTGGCCGGGCTGTCGGTGGTGGGGATCCCCGTCCTGACGCAGATGGGCCTGGCCGCCGCGGCCTCCGTACTCGTCGCCGTGCTCATCGCCCTGACCCTGCTGCCGGCCCTGCTCGGCTTCATGGGACGGCGCATCGTGAGCCGCCGATTCCGGAGGCCGCGCGGTCCCGGCGACGCCCGCCGCTCGTGGGGATCGCGGTGGGCGCGGCTGGTGACCGGCCGGCCGGTACCGGTGCTGATCGTCGCGGTTCTCGGCATGACGGTGCTCGCCGCACCGGCCCTGAGCCTGCGCCTGGGCCTGCCCGACGACAGCGTCGCCGCCCCGGACACCACCCAGCGCAAGGCGTACGACATGCTCGCCGACGGATTCGGGCCCGGCTTCAACGGTCCGCTGACCCTGGTCGTCGACGCGGCGCACAGTGCCGACCCCACGGAGGCCGCCCAGCGGGTCCGCGACGCCATCGCTCACCGGCCGGACGTCGCCGCGGCCACTCCCGCCGTCTTCAACCCCGCCGGCGACACCGCCCTGATGACCGTCGTGCCGCGCAGCGCACCCGGCAGCGACGCGACCACGGACCTGGTCACCGCCATCCGTGGCGAGGCGGCCGGCCTCCGCGCCGAAACCGGCGCCGACATCGCGGTGACCGGGCTCACCGCGCTCAACATCGACATGTCCGCCAAGCTCGCGGGCGCGCTGGCGCCCTACCTCGCCCTCGTCATCGGCCTCGCGGTCATTCTGCTCGTCCTGGTGTTCCGGTCGGTGCTCGTCCCGCTCAAGGCCACACTCGGGTTCCTGCTCAGCGTCACCGCGACGTTCGGGGCCGTCGTCGCGGTGTTCCAGTGGGGCTGGCTCGCCGGGTTCTTCGGCGTCTCCCAGACCGCCCCCATCCTCAGCGCGCTACCGATCTTCGTGATCGGCGTCGTGTTCGGCCTGGCCATGGACTACCAGGTCTTCCTCGTGAGCCGTATCCGCGAGGCCTACGTGGGCGGGGAGGAACCGGCGGCCGCGGTCGTCACCGGCTTCGGGCACAGCGCCAGGGTCGTCACGGCCGCCGCCGTCATCATGGCCGCCGTCTTCTCCGGCTTCATGCTCTCCTCGGACCCACTGGTCAAGTCGATCGGCTTCGCCCTGGCCGCCGCGACGTTGTTCGACGCCTTCGTCATCCGCATGACGATCGTGCCCGCGGTCATGACGCTGCTCGGCCGCAGCGCCTGGTGGTTGCCCCGATGGCTCGGCCGGGCGCTTCCCGATGTCGACATCGAGGGCCGCGCGCTCGAAACGCGGTCCGGACGCGAGCCCGAACCCTTGGCCGTCTGACCCCGCGTTCACCGCTCACACGGGACACCATTCTCCGGAAGGACACTGATGACAGACCTCGGCTCCCGGATCGGCATGGACGGTAAGACGGTCGTGATCACCGGAGCGAGTTCCGGGATCGGAGCCGCCGCCGCACGCCGGCTGGCCGCTCTGGGGGCGAACGTCGTGCCCGTCGGCCGCTCGCCCGAACGCACCGCGCGAGTCGCCACGCAACTCGGCGTCGAGCCGATCGTGGCCGACTTCGCCCACCTCGACCAGGTGCACCGTCTGGCTCACATGCTGCTCGAACGCTGCCCGCGCATCGACGTGCTCGTCAACAACGCCGGCGCGCTCGTCCCGACACGTCAGGTCACCTCCGACGGGCACGAGCTGACCTTCCAGGCAAACCACCTCGCGCCCTTCCTGCTCACCCGGCTGCTGCTGCCCCGCCTCCGGGACAGTGCCCGGTACGGTCCCGTCCGCGTCGTCACCACATCCAGCCTCGGCAACCGGTTCGGCAAGCTCCGCATGGACGACCTCGAATGGGAGAAGCGCCGGTACGGCGAGGGCTGGATCGCCTACTCCACCACCAAGCTGATGAACATCCTGTTCACCCGCGAACTCGCACGCCGCAACCCCGACATCGCCGCCTTCTCCTTCAACCCCGCCCCCGGCCCGCGGAGGAGGCGGGAGACGGCCGGCCGCGGCGCGACCCCCACGAACTTCGCGGCCGAGACCCGGCTCGGCCGCCTCATCGCGCACGCACCGCTGCGCGCCATCCGCCTCACCGGCGAGGACGGCGCCGCCCCCCTGGTCTGGCTCGCCACGTCATCCGAGGTCGGCGATGCCAGCGGCGCCTACTTCAACGGCTTCACCAAGGACGCGAAGGTCAATCGGCAGGCCGACGACCCGGACCTCGCGGTACGCCTGTGGGAACACTCGATCACCCTCGTCGAGTCGTACACATGAGCGACGACGTGGAACTCCACGACGAACCCACCGAACCGGGGGGCGGCTCGCCGCCTCTGAACGAGGCGGACACGGAACCGGCACGGCGGATGGGGAGGAGGCGTTGGATCGGCGGACACCTGGGGTCCGCTCGCCCCGCTACTCGCCCGCGAGCACCGCGTGTACGCCCTGGACCTGAACGGTGCGGGCTACACCCGGGGCCGCGCACCCTACGATCTGGAACACCAGGCCACCCAGGTGCTCGGGTTCCTGGACGCGCTGCGGCTCGATCATCCGATCCTCGTCGGGCACTCCGCGGGCGCCGGGGTCGTCGCGGCCACGACGTTGCGCGCTCCGGCCCGCATCGGCGGGCCGATGTTCCTCGACGGTGACGGTCTGGGCCGCGCTCACCGCGCTGCGAACGACGATCTCCTCACCCGCCGAGGTGGAGGCGTTCGCGGTCGGCCTCCCGTACGGGGTCGGCTGAAAAGGGGCGCAGATTTTCGCCGACCACTTGGGCGACGACCGGAGGAGGAGGCAGCGTCGGGTCGTGGAGAACCGTTCCCGATCCGACGTCGTAACGGTCCGCCCACACGGGTTCGTTCACGTGGTATCCGTCCTCGCGGAGTTGCGCGATATTCCGCTTGACCGCGGCCTTGTTCCACATGTCGGCGTTCATCACCGGGAAGAAGAGAACCGGGAGGTTCGCGGCCAGAATGACCGCCGAGAGGCGGTTCGGTGCCGCTCCGGTCGCTGCCTGGGACAGCATGTGCGCCGTCGCCGGTAGCACGACGAGGATGTCGTGTTCGGCCACGAGACGTGCGTGGTTGTCCTGCGCCCAGTCCGCCGGGGAGTCCCCGCCCACCACCCGTTCGGCGACGAGTTCCACTGTGTGCGGCGGAAGAAAGGTGGACGCCGTATGCGTCATAATTACGGTGTAAGTGCCACCGAGCGCGCTGCGGAGCGCGCCGATGTACATCGGCAGCATCATCACGGCGGCTGAGCCGGAAGCGCCGATGAGAATACGTTTTCCTCCTACGGGAACCGCTGTCTGATCGGTCACCATGCATCACCCAATCGTTCATTGATCGTCGGCATCCGGAGCTTCTCGGAGAGGAGACCGGTCGGGTCGGTAGTAAGCCAAGCACGTGAAGCGAACCGGATAGTGCGATGGAGCAGGCACGCTTTTACCCGGGGTCCGCCAGGCCGGGGGTCTACCAGGCCCCCTCGCCGCGAAACGGCCTGACTAGCCTGAGGGCCATGACCGACCACGCCTCTGCCCCGGGAGGCAACACAGAACTACGGGATTTCCTGCGTTCCCGTCGTGCCAGGATCACCCCGCTCGAAGTCGGCCTGGGTTCCCGGCCGACCGATTCCCGGCGCGTGCCGGGACTACGCCGGGAGGAGGTGGCCCAGCTCGCCGGAGTAAGCGTGGACTATTACGTGCGCCTGGAACGCGGCCGCAACCTCAACGTCTCCGAGTCCGTGCTGAACGCCGTCGCTCGCGCATTGTGCCTGGACGAGACCGAGCGCGCCTACCTGCTCGCCCTGGCCAAGCCCACTCGTACGAGACCTCGGGCGGCGCCCGTTCAGAGCGTACGACCGGGACTGCGCCAGGTGCTGGACGCCTCGACGGAAGTTCCGGCGATGGTGCTCGGCCACCGCCTGGACATTCTGGCGATCAACCGGCTGGCCCGTGCCCTGCTCACCGGGCTTGAAGCACTGCCGCGCCACGAGTGGAACATGGCACGTCTTCTCTTCGGCGAGGAGGGACGCCGGCTGTACACCGACTGGGCGCTGGTCGCCCGTGGGGCCGTGGCCGCCCTGCGACTGTACGCCGGGCGCCATGCCGACGACCCGCGCCTGGCGGAGCTGGTCGATGAGCTGTCAACCCACGACGAGGACTTCCGCGCCTGGTGGGGCGACCATGACGTCCACCACCACGCGCACGGCACCGAACGCTTCCACCATCCCGTGGTCGGCGACCTGAGCCTCCAGTACGAGGCTCTCACGCCCAACGGCGATCCGGACCAGGTGCTGTGCCTGCACGTCGCCGAGCCGGGCTCGCCCTCCGAGCAGGCCCTGCGGCTGCTGGCGCGTCGGTCCGGCGACTCGCCCGCACGGGCCGGCTGACCAAGCGCCTTGCCCGGCCGTTCGACGATCATGCGGTACATCGCGAGCTTGGCGTCGACCGGTCTGCATGGTCGTCCGCGTTCGATTTCGGCGAGCAGGTCAGCCGACCGGGGGTTCCCGGCGGCCTGCATCTCGGCGGCCTCCGTCCGCGACTCGGGAAGCGCTCGGTCGAGCAAGTCCGGGGCCCCGCCTGCTGCTCTTGGCAAAGAATCCGCGTTTTGTAAGGCCCGCGAGGATCGCCGATCGTTTTCCCGAAAAGATCGGGACGACGATTGCTATTGACACCGCTAGAAACGTAACCCAACTACCCAAAGGTACCGCTATCGATGCGATTATCATTATCAGGGCGAGCGCATCACACCAGAAGACCAATCGTGGCGCGCGCCTCCACAACAAGATGAATGGACCGACCGCCAGCACCGCCACGGCTACAGCCGCGATTGTCTCGAACCATCTGAGCCCAGACATACCTGCAACCGTAGTTGCTGATGGGCACTTTGACCGGATCATTAGCTCAACGGAGCCGGAAGACCAGCGGGCCGGTCACCGTTGGCGGGCACCGCCACGTTCGGCGCCCGTCACCCGCTCACTCGGTCATGGCGCGGCTCCGGTGGTCTCCTGGTGTCGGCGTAGGGGTGGTGGAGGTCGAAGGCGGGGCGCTCGGAGCGGATGCGGGGAATCGCGGTGAAGTTGTGGCGCGGCGGCGGGCAGGAGGTGGCCCATTCCAGGGAGTTGCCGTGCCCCCAGGGGTCGTCGGCGGTGACGCGGGGCGCGTGGCGGCTGGTGAAGACGTTCCAGATGAAGGCGAGAGTGGACAGGGCGAGGATGATCGAGCCGATGGAGGAGACGAGGTTGAGGGTGGCGAACTGGGGGGCGTAGTCGGGCACGCGTCGTTGCATTCCGCCGGCACCGAGCCAGTGCTGGACCAGGAAGGTGGTCTGGAACCCGACGAAGGTGAGCCAGAAGTGGATTCTCCCCCACGTCTCATTGAGCATTCGGCCGGTCATCTTCGGCCACCAGAAGTAAAGGCCGGCGAACATCGCGAACACGACCGTGCCGAAGACGACGTAGTGGAAGTGCGCGACGACGAAGTAGGAGTCGGTGACGTGGAAGTCCAGTGGGGGTGAGGCGAGGATCACGCCGGTGAGGCCGCCGAACAGGAACGTGATGAGGAAGCCGATCGCGAACAGCATCGGGGGCTCGAAGGTGAGGTGCCCGCGCCACATGGAGCCGACCCAGTTGAAGAACTTGATGCCGGTGGGGATCGCGATGAGGAACGACATGAAGGAGAAGAAGGGCAGCAGGACCTGGCCGGTGGCGAACATGTGGTGCGCCCATACGGTCATGGAAAGCCCGGCGATGGCCGTGGTCGCGCCGACCATGCCGATGTAGCCGAAGAGCGGCTTGCGGCTGAAGACGGGGATGACCTCGGTGATGATCCCGAAGAACGGGATCGCGATGATGTAGACCTCCGGGTGGCCGAAGAACCAGAACAGGTGCTGCCACAGCACCGGCCCGCCGTTGGCGGCGTCGAAGACCTGTGCACCGAGCTTGCGGTCGGCCTCCAGGGCGAGCAGCGCGGCGGCCAGGACGGGGAAGGCCATCAGCACCATCATGCTGGTGAGCAGCACGTTCCACGTGAAGATCGGCATCCGGAACATCGTCATGCCCGGCGCCCGCATGCAGAAGACGGTGGTGATGAAGTTCACCGCTCCCAGGATCGTGCCCAGCCCGGACAGGGCCAGGCCCATGATCCACAGGTCGCCGCCGACTCCGGGAGAACGCACGACGTCCGACAGCGGGGCGTAGGCGAACCAGCCGAAGCCCGCCGCCCCACCCGGAGTGAGGAACCCGCTGATGGTGATCAGCCCGCCGAAGGTGAAGAAGAAGTAGCTGAGCATGTTCAGCCGGGGGAAGGCGACGTCGGGGGCGCCGATCTGCAACGGCACGATCACGTTGCCGAAGCCGATGAACAGCGGGGTGGCGAACAGCAGCAGCATGACCGTGCCGTGCATGGTGAACAGCTGGTCGTACTGCTCACCGGAAACCAGGTGCTGGCCCGGCCGGGCCAGCTGGGCGCGCATGACCAGGGCCAGTACGCCGCCGAACAGGAAGAACGTGAAAGAGGTGATCAGATACAGGTAGCCGATCACCTTGTGGTCGGTGGACGACGGCCACGACACCAGGATGCGCCCGCGTCGTGTCGGCCCGGTCGTGGAACGCGTTCGCGTACCGCTCGTCGCCATGCTTCCCTCTCCTCACCGGGAGACGTTCACGTCATCGGGGCAGCCGGGCGGCGAACTCGGGCGGGGAGAAGACCGCCAGCAGGGTCGCCGTCTCGTGCCCGGGGTTCTCCACCTCCACGCGTTCGCCGACGCCGATGTGGGCGAGGACGCCCGGCCGCAGTTCACTGGTACGCCGCCCCGCGTGCAGCAGGACCTGGCCGGATATGACGGTCAGCAGAGTCTCGGAGTCCCCGTGCGCGTGCTCGCCCATTCGGCGGCCCGCCGGCACCTCGATGCGTACGGCCGCCAGGTGGGTGCACCCCTCATCGCCGGGGCCGATGAGCAGGCGCGGGGTGACCCGGTCGACCGGGTCCTGCGAGGTGTGGATGGTGACGGCGTGCATGGCTTCTCCGGTTCGGTGTCAGGCCAGTGAGAGTGCGCCGGCGACGACCAGGGCAACGACTTTGATCACTTCGAGAGCGACGTAGCCGAGATGGAGCCGGGACGGCGCGACCTCGCCGCCGGTGATCACGACCGCCGCACGCCGGTCCAGCGCGGGACGCAGCACCGCCATCTGGGCGAGCAGGCAGACGGTGGCGAGGACGGCGGGAATCCATCCGCGGCCGTCGACGTGTCCCGTGGCCAGCGCGGCCAGGAGGAGGACGGCCAGGACCGACTCGGCGATGTTCAACGCCTTGAACACCAGCCGCCCGATCCCCAGGCCGAGGGGCACGGTGATGCCCGGTGCCCGAAACTTCAGCGGTGTTTCGAGGAAGGAGATCGCGATCACCATCCCGAACCAGGTGAAGGCGAGGGCCGCGGCGAGACCGCCCATCTCAGGACTCCTCCGGCTCTTCGGGCTCGGCACCGGTGCCAGCGGCGGGATCCTCATCGAAGGTGATCATGCACACGCCCGGCCGTACGAAGGGCTCCAGCGCGGGAGCGGGCATGGAGGGGTCGAGACGAGCCAGCAGTTCGGTGAGCAGACCCTGATGGGCGGCGCACACCACCTCGGGATGGGCGCGGGCGATGTCGCCGAACGGGCAGTCGTGCAACAGCACCCGGCCGTCAGAGGCCGGTTCGGGGTCGAAGCCCATCTCGGTGAACATTCCGGTGACCCGGCGCCGCGCCTCGGCGGGCGACGGGGCGGCCTCCGCCGAAGAGCCGAGCCGCCGGCCGGCCCAGTCCGCTCCGGCCCGCTCCGCGCGCCGTCTGCGCCGCGCCGGAGTGGTGTCGAGGTGGGCGGCCAGCACGTCGGCGAGTTCCTGGTAGGCCCCGCCCGGCGCCCCGCCGCCTCCGAAGGTGGGCGCGTACAGGGTCCGTGGCCGTCCACGGCCCTGCGGCCGCTCTCCGGTGGCGGTGACCAGCCCGGCCTTGATCAGTACGTCGAGGTGGAACCGGATCGTGGTCACGTGCTGGCCGGTCGCGGCCGCCAGCGCACGGGCCTCCAACGGGCGCGGGGACGCGCGCAGATGCTCCAGGACCGCGACTCTCGCCGGCAGTGCGAGCGCGCCGTGGGCGCGGGCCCGTTCCTGGACGCTCATGCGGGTTCCTTGACGGCGGCGACCATCGGCGTGTCCGTACCGAGGCGGCCCAGCTTGGACGCCCCGCCCGGCGAACCGAGCGGCTCGGTACGGCCGGGCAGGACCTCGCCGAAGAACGCGGCGTTGTCCTCGATGAACGCCGACCACTGCCGCGGCACGTCGTCTTCGTAGTAGATGGCCTCCACCGGGCACACCGGCTCACAGGCCCCGCAGTCCACGCATTCATCGGGATGGATGTAGAGCGCGCGGGCTCCCTCATAGATGCAGTCGACCGGGCACTCCTCCACACACGCCCGGTCCAGCACGTCCACACAGGGCTCCGCGATCACGTAGGTCACCGGCGTCCCCTTCCCCTCAGGCTCTCTTTTTAGAGGACTATAGTCCTCTAAAATAGCTAGTGGACATCGGGGTCCTGATACGGCGTTCACCGCAGGTGGCACCCGTCAGCAGGCCCGCCTTCGCGGAGTCTCAATCGGGGGTCGAGCGCGCACGCTGGCCGTAGAGATGGACGGTCCGGCCGCCGTACTGGACATCGCGCAGGTGGCGGTGGCCGATCCGCTCCGCAACGGCGATGGAGCGGACGTTGCCCGGCAGGATGACGGAGACCACTTCCGGTGCGCGCAACTCCCCGAAGCAGTAGCTCAGCGAAGCGCGGGCCGCCTCCGTCGCGTAGCCCCTCCCCCAATGTTCGCGCGCCAGACACCAGCCGACGCCCAGCCCCGGAAACCCGTGTGGCCGCCAGGGACCGGCGCGCCCCACGAACCGGCCCGTGGCCTTCTCCACCAGCGCCCAGTGGGAGTAACCGCGGATCTCCCGGTGCCCGATGAACAGGGCGAGACTTCGCCAGGCATCGGCGGGTGAGGTGCCGACACTCTCGGCCAGCCCTCCCGCGACCTGCGGATCCGCCATCATCGCCGCGTAGTCGGCGAAGTCGTCGCCCGTCAGCGGCCGCATCAGAAGCCGCTTCGTCTCCAGCACAGTCATGATCGTCGCAGCCGGCAGAGAACAGACATTCGCATCGATCCGTCCGTCACGAGACTCCTGAGGTGCGGCGAGGCCGGAGGTGGGCCCGGCACAGGTCGGGTTCCACGAAGGGGTCGAGCCGATCCACGCTGATCCCGGCATCCCAGGCGTCCATCGCCCCCTGCATCAGGCCGAGGTGGATCGGACAGATGATCTGCGGTCGGCTCGCCGCGAGCTCCAGGAACGGGCAACTGCGCAGTCCGATCGCCGACGGCTCGCCGGCCGCGTCGGCCTCCTCCACCTCTGGCCCGAAGCCGAGGTCGTCCAGCAGCGCGACCAGACGTTTCACCGGCTCCTCGCCCTCGGTCGCGCCCGTAGTGTCGTGGTGGCTCCGACCCCAAGCGCGGCCCGTCTCGATCGCGCGGCCGCTCGGGTCGGGATCCTCGCCGAGGGACTGAGCCAGGATCTCGGCGAGCATCCGATAGCGCCGGGGCGCGTTCGGGTCCATCCGGCGTACCGCACGGAACAGCTGCGGCGGCCGCCCCGGCAAGCGGCGCTCCGGCGTCACCTGTTCGACCTGCCCCTGGTCGGTGAGCACGTCGAGGTGGAAGCGCACCGTGTTCGGGTGCACCCCCACCCGGTCGGCGATCTCGACGATCGACTGCGGCGAGCGCGCCTCTCGCAGCGCGGCGAGCACATCCTCGCGCCGCCCCGGCCTCCGCCTGCGGACCCGGGAGGTCACGCTTCCCCCGGCGGCGACCCGGCCGCGCCATCCGGTGACCCCAGCCCGCCGATCACGTACGTCATGGCCTACAGTTTATACAAGAGATACTTGTAAAAACACCGTCGAGGAGGAAACCCCGTGGCCGAGCCCGCCGACACCCGCCAGCCCCAGCGAGGGGAACCCGGCCAGGAGCTGGACGTACGCCCGCTCCGCAAACCGGACAAGCATCCGACGATCTTCGCCGCGTACGCCGCACTCGACGTCGGCGAGTCGTTCGTCCTGGTCAACGACCACGACCCCCGGCACCTGCGCGAGGAGTTCGAGACCGATCACGCCGGCGGATTCGCGTGGGAGTACCTCGACCGCGAGCCGCGGAACTGGCGGATCCGGATCACCAAGCTCACCAGTACGCCGCTCCCCCGGATCCTCGCCGACACCGCCGACCTGGCGGCCCACACCGGCGAGGCGGACGTGACCGGTGCGGTCTGGAAGCTCCAGGCACGCGACCGCGACCTCGACTCCAACATCATCGCCCTGCCCGCCGGCGGCACGATCGAGGCGCACACCGGTCCCGACCTCGACGTCCTCATCCACGTACTGGCCGGTGGCGGCCGGCTGGCGACCGAACGCGGAGAGCTCGACCTCACCGCCGGCGCCCTGGTGTGGCTGCCGCGCCGGTCACAGCGCCGGTTCACCGCAGGGCCGGAGGGCCTGCGCTACCTCACCGTGCATCAGCGGCGGCAGTCGCTGCTGCTCGACACCGGCCGGATCGGGGCGGGGCGATGACCGGCGAGGAGCACCAGCGCCGTACCCGCCTGCCCTTCGCCTCCTTCGCCGACCGCGACGACGACACCGTCCAGGGACACTGGCTTCTCGCCCGGCTGGGCAAGCGAGTCCTGCGCCCCGGAGGCGTTGAGCTCACCCGGAACCTGCTGTCCCACGCGCGCCTGACCGACGCCGACGTCGTCGAACTCGCGCCCGGCCTGGGCCGCACCGCGGCGGAGGTCATCGCGCGACGACCGCGCAGCTACCAGGGTGTCGACCAGGACCCCGAAGCGGTCGAGGCGGTCCGCCCGATCGTCGGCGACCACGGCGAGGTACGCGTCGCGGACGCCTCCGACACCGGACTCCCCGACGCCGGCGCGGACGTCGTCATCGGCGAGGCGATGCTCACCATGCAGGGCGAGAGGGCGAAGAACGCCATCATCGCCGAGGCGGTACGCCTGCTGCGGCCCGGTGGGCGCTATGCCATCCACGAGCTCGCGCTCACCCCCGACGACCTGCCCGAGGAGGCCAAGGAGGACATCCGCAGGGGCCTCGCGAAAGCGATCCGCGTCAACGCACGCCCGCTCACCCCGGCGGAGTGGCGGCAACTGCTGGGCGAACACGGCCTGATCGTCGATCACGTCCTCACCGCGCCGATGGCGCTGCTGCAACCGCGCCGCCTCATCGCCGACGAGGGCCTCCTCGGCACGCTCCGGTTCGCCCGTAACGTGCTCACCCATCCGGACGCTCGACGCCGGATCCTCGCGATGCGCGCCACCTTCCGGGCCCACCACGACCACCTCGACGCCATCGCCGTAATCGCCCGCAAACCCTCGACGCCGACATGAGACGACCCCCGCGCCATGCTTCGCGCGGTGTGATGCCGAGCTCGGCCACCCGTCGTACATCAGCACCGACCGGTGTGCCGCGGAAGCTCATCACCGGCGGTTTGAACCGCATCGCAGATCGAGGTCATCTCCTCGGTGGCTCGACGTGCGTCCTGCATCGTGTGTCAGCGGCCGGTTCGAACTCCCCACCGGCGGCGGAGTCAGCGGGGAGCTATCTGACCGTCTGCGGTCACGCAGCGTCGATCCCGAACATAGGTAGGCACGGGGCGAGTCCGTCGATGGAGACGGGAATGGTGCGGTGGCGTTCCCACGCCGCCCGGGTCAGGCGCATCCGGCAATCGATGACCATGGCACCACGGACGAGGCGACGATCGAGTCCGTCGGGCTGGTAACCGAGCTTCCGCGAGACGGCCTGTGAGGCCGGGTTGGTCGCGAACGCGCTGGAGACGGCCTCCTCGGCGCCCAGCCCGGTGAAGGCAAGGTGCAACACGGCAGCGCGCATCTCGGTCCCGATCCCCTGCCGCTGATAGCGCTGTCCCAACCATGAGCCGGTCTGTACCTGGCGGAGGGCCGTAAGGTCACGTGCGCCGATGCTCTGCTGCCCGACGACGTCGCCGGCATGCAAGACGGTGAGGTTGAGCGACCAGCATCCCCCATCCTGACCACCCGACCGTCGAGGCTCATCCCGTTTCCCCGCCCGATGCCGCCGAGGAAGGCGGCGACCGCCGGTGAGCCCGTCGTGGCCGATGAGTTCCAGCACGGCGCGTCCGTCACGAACCACGTGTCGTCGCCCGCGAGCCGGATCCCGTACGTCGTCCCCGCCCGCCGTTGCAGGGGGAGGTGAAGGCGACCTTGACGAGCAAGACGTACAGGCGATTGAGGTCGTCGGAGCCGCCATTACACGTGTTAGTCAAGTGCGATGTAGTGCAGCTCGGGTTCGGTGCGTGTCTCGTACAGCTCGGTGTAGGCCTGGGCAATGACGTCGGGTGCGGCGCCGGGGTGGCCGGCTCCGATCCATGCGCTGATGGCGATGTGTGCGACGTAGATGTTGTGGGGTTCAAGCTCGTTGTGGAGGTTCAGGGTCCAAGACCCTTGAAGGGGGCGTGATCGTCGCACATTGGTCTGACGCCGCGGGGCCGGGCTCGTGCGGAGACCGCTCCTTGGAGGTATTTGCGGCAGCCGCATATCCCGGCAGCGCGCACACTCCGGTCTCGGGATCGCAGTAGCCGTCCGCGTCGCCGTCGATGAGCTGTAGCGACACCGCCGGCGTGGGCGTGTCGTCAGCCACGGACTTGCTCCCACGCCTGGTCGATGGCGCTCGCGTACTGGCTGACGCTGACCGCGCCCGGGATGCCGAGTCGTCCGCCGAGGACGGTGAACGGCACCCCTCGCGCGCCCAGAGCCACGGCAGCGTCGTGATCGGCTCGCACAGCGTCGGCGTAGCGGTCGGTGGCGAGTACGTCGCGGATCTCGTCGGCGGGAATGCCCAGGCCCACGCCGATCCGGACCAGTGTGTCGCGCTCGAACGCGTCGTCGTTGCCGCTGAACACCTCGGCCTGCATCGCACGCAGGTACTCCCACGAGACGCCGTACTCCGCACCCAGGTGCAGCAGGCGCAGCAGGTCGAAGGTGTTGCGCGCGGGACGATCGACCTCGTACCTCAGTCCCGCGGCGGCGGCCTGCTCGGCCATCCCTTCCTCCATCGACCGGGCCTGCGCCGCGGGGACCCCGTACCTCTTCGACAGGTGGTCCAGAGTCGCGGAGACCTCGGCGGGTGCGGTGGGATCGAGCTGGAAGGTATGGACTTTCAGCTCGATGTCATTCGCATGGGGGGACTGGGCGATGGCGACACTCAGTCGCTGTTCGCCCAGGTAGCACCACGGGCACAGGACATCCGCCCACACGTCGATCGTCAGTCGCGTCGATGTCGCGACGTCTGCCGTCGATTCCATCGTGGCCTGCCTTCCGATAGTTTGAGTACACCCTCAAAGTCGGAGCCTAGCACCAAGTTTGAGGGTGGCCTCAAACTGTGACGGGATGGACATGGCGCGATCTAAGAGCGTGCGGCGGGACGCCCGCGAGAACCTGGCGAAGCTGCATGCGGCCGCACTGGAGGTTTTCCTGGCCAAGGGCCTTGACGCCCCGCTGGATGAGATCGCACGGGCTGCAGGCGTCAGCATCGGAACTCTCTACTACCGCTTCGGGTCTCGCGAGGACCTCATCGATGCGGTCATTCCCGACGTCGCAGGCAGCAGGCTGCAAGCCCTCGCGACCACCGTGATGGCCGAAGACACACCCAGGCAGCGCCTCGAAGCCTTCGTGCACGGCATGATCGAGCTCCAGCGCGACGATCCCGCACTCAACGACGCGATCCTGCGACGCTATCCGGACGCCGTGGCACTCCTTGATGTGTGCGAGCGTTCAACCACGATGGGCCGAAGCCTGGTCCGTGAAGCGCACGCGGACGGGTCGCTCTCGCCGGACTTCACCGAAGATGACCTGTTCTGCATGCTCTGGCTGGCCGGCACCGCAAGCAGAGACCCCCACGCGCCGGCAGGCTGGCACCGCGTGATCAAGCACGCTCTTGACTCGGCCTGGGCCACTGTGACCTGAGGGGTCGCTGGCCGGCCTCTCGGGTGTGACTGCCACGACGGGGAGTCCAGCAGCGCAGCCGCCAGTCCGCGGATCCGGAAGAAGGGGCGTCGGGCTGGGGGATGTGATCCACTTGTTGGTGTGCAAGGCGTGCTTACTGGGCTGTTCGCGGTGGTGGGGACCGTTGTCGGATCCGTGGTGACGTACCTCCTGCAGCGTCGCAATGCGGAGCGTGCCGAACGTTTCGCTCGTGACCAGCGGCTTTGGCAGGAGCGTCTCCAGGCGTACGGTGCGTTTGCCGAAGCACTGGTCGAGTACCGACGGGCTCAATACGACCGGTGGCATCGTCACAAGGAGGATCCGTCAAGTGGCGCGTACATCGACGCCCGAACGGAGTCGTACCGGCTGAAGGCGATCGCGAGGCAGACGACGTTTCGGGTGAGGCTTCTCACGAGTGATCGCAAGCTCATCGCTCGTGTCAACGAAATCATGAGGATCACGGAAGACCTTCACAAAGCCGCCGGCAACGACGATCTAACGGCTCGGGGTGACCGAGCGCAGCAGCTTGTCGACGAGTTCATCGACGCGGCATCGGTACACGTGCAGGACATCTCCAGTCAGGCGGCGGGCTCGTTGTCCACGGGGCGGGATGGTCTCACCTCCGGCCCTATTCGGTAGCGCTATCCGGAGCTGTTCGGCGCGCCGCATCCGCGCGTAGAGCAAGAGCCTCGGCAAGCTTCACGTCGGCCAGGATGGCCACTCAAGATCGTTCCTGCCCACTCGATATTCGCCCGGGACCACGGCCCCACGAACGTTTTCGGGCGTGGGAGTCGTCCATGGCTCGGTCAGGTGCCGTTCTGCCTCGCGGATTCCTTCGTCGTGCCCGTCCATCCGTTGTCGAGCAGGGCGAAGATCTGGTCGAGCGCGGACTCGGCGTCGTCGCGCCCTCGGACGAGGGTGACGGCTTCGAGGGCGAAATGGGCCAGCGCCTGGCAGCCGGCGTCGCCCTCGGGCAGGCCGGCGTCGGCGGCGATCACTGCGCCCAGAGCGTTCTCGTGGCGCAGCCACATGCGGCGAAAGTACTCACGCAGCGCGGGAGTGGTGTCGATCAGGCGAAGGAAGTCCGCCAGGCGCGGGTCGGCGCGGACCTGCCGGGAGTGTTCGTCGCGCAGCAGCCGGCGCAGCGCCTGCGGGATGGACTGTCCGGCGGGGCGCTCGCGGACCGCGGCGACGAGCGCGGCCTCGCGGTCGGCGTCCTGGTCGAAGACCAGCGCTTCCTTGCCGTCGGGGAAGTGCTTGAACAGGGTGGCCACCGAGACGTCGGCGGTGTCGGCGATCTCCCGTACGCCGACCGCGTCGTAGCCCCGCTCCAGGAACAGTTCCAGTGCGGCGTCGGCCAAGGCCTGGCGGGTGGCGGCCTTCTTGCGCTCGCGGCGTCCTGTCTCGGTCACGTCTCCACTCTAGCGTCCGTGTTGAACCGATCTAAATGTAGAACCGTTCGATTTTTCTTACGGTTCCACCTATGGTGTGGGAGGTCGGGCCGTACGGCCCGGGCCATCGGCGGCGAACACGCCGTCGCACCACACACATGGGAAGGACTCACCTCCATGACGACCCCACCCCGTATCGCCATCGTCGGCGGCGGTCCCGCCGGCCTGATGTGCGCTCGTGTCCTGCAGGGGCACGGCATTCAACCGGTGGTGTACGACACGGACGCCACCGTGGACTCCCGCGACCCGGGAGGGACGCTCGACCTGCACGCCGACTCCGGCCAGATCGCGTTGGAGGACGCCGGGCTGATGGAGGCCTTCCGGGCGCTGGCCCGGGTCGAGGGCCAGGCCAAGAGTCGCCGGGACCAGCACGGCACCGTCCTGGCCGAGTTCATCCCCGCCGAGGGCGACGAGGCCGCCCCCGAGATCGACCGCGGCCAACTGCGGACCATGCTCTACGAACACCTGAAACCCGGCACCGTACGCTGGGGACACCGACTCCGCCACTTCACCCCGCTCGGAGGCGGAGTGCACCGGCTGGAGTTCGCCAACGGCGCCGACACGGAAGCCGACCTCGTCATCGGCGCCGATGGCGCGTGGTCGCCGGTTCGCCGGCTGCTCACCGACGCGGTGCCGCGGTACCTCGGCGTCCACTTCCTCGACGCCCGATTCGACGACGTGGACACCAGGCACCCCGAGGTCGCCGCGATCGTGGGCGAGGGCCACATGTTCTCCACCGACGGCGACGGCCGCGCGGTGATCGTCCAGCGCAACAGCAACGGCGTGGTCCGCGGCTACGTGGCCTTCCGCGCCGAACTCGACTGGCACGTCACGGCCGGGGTGGACGTCACCGACCGCGAGGCGGTGCGGTCCTACCTGCTGCGGGAGTTCCGCGAATGGTCCGCGGTCATGCGCCCGCTGATCACAGACAACGACGGCGACTACGTACAGCGCAGCTTCTGGGCCCTGCCCGCCCCGCTGACCTGGGACCACGTCCCCGGCGTCACCCTGATCGGCGACGCGGCCCACCTGATGGCGCCCTTCGGCGGCCACGGCACGAACCTCGCGTTGCTCGACGGCGCGGAACTCGCGCACGCCGTCAAGAGGGAGAACAGCCTCGACGACGCGGTCGTACGGTACGAGGCCGCGATGTTCCCGCGATCCGGGGAACTCGCCGTGAACGCGAACACCGCGCTCACGCGGTTCTTCGCCACGACGTCCCCGGACGCACCGCACCTGCCCCCGGATCACGCGCGGGAACACCAGAACTACGAGGCCAGAGCGGCGGAATACCGACGCCGGCGAGCCGAGGACGGGCATTGGTCACGGGCCGCCGGAACCTGAGATTGCCGTACAGGACCCATGATCAGCCCCGGGGGTACGTCATGCTCGGCCGAAGTCGCCGAGAACCGGCCCGCGTCGTTCATCGGCTCGTGCGCGGGGCACTCAGCGGTGTCGGTGGCTCGATCGTCCCCGCGCACAAGTCCGCCCTCGTACGTTCGTCACCTCACGACAGCGCCGGCGCGGAGCGGTCCGTTCGCGAGGAATCCACCAGGTGGCGGCGTAGGAACGACAACTGTTCCCGTACGGCTCGTTCGTGTTCGTCCAGGAACGGCGCATAGTGCATGCCGGGCAGCCGGACCAGTTCCGCCTGGGGCGTACGCCGCGCGACGCGGATCGCCGAGGGTGGATGCGCGGTCATGTCCTGCTCGCACACCATCACCAGCACCGGGCAGCGGACGCGTGGTGCCTCGCGTCCCGGCTGGTAGAGCGCGAACCGCAGCGCCGACCGTGCGGCGATCTCCTGCCGCCAGCCCGTGTGCTCCCCGGCCGGGTCCAGGGCGCGCGGGCCGTCCAGTGAGTCGGGGGTGGACAGCATCGCCAGTACGCCCGGCGGGGCGGACAGTGGCACCAGCCGCGGCGGACGGCCGACGAGCCACCCGGCGGCGTCGGCGATGCCCCGGGCGAAGAAGTGCAGCAGCGGAAGCGTCTTCTGGTGACGGGTGGCGGCACGCGAGGCCGTCCAGCCGCCGACGGCCGGCGTCTGCGCGACCACCGCGGCGAGATGCGGAGTGTGCGCGGCGACGCGGAACAGGTGCCCGCCCGACAGCGAGAACCCCCAAGCCGCGATCCGGTCCCGGTCGACGCCCGGCAGGGTCGCGGCATAGCCGACGGCGGCCTGCCAGTCCTGCAGGTATTCCCGGACGCGCGCGATCTGACGGGGCTGCCCGCCGCTTTCCCCGATGTGCCGGTAGTCAAAGGCCAGCACACCGAACCCGGCTTCGTGGAACCGGCGCGCGAACAGGTCCGTCCCCGGCTCCTTGGTCACCCCGAAGCCGCCGGCCATCACCACACAGGCGCCGTTGGTGCTCGGATAGTGCCAGGCCACGCATCGCGTGCCGCCACTGTCGAACCGAACCTTCTCCCGCTGTACAGACGTAGGCATGTCTGCCTCCCGATCGGACGGAATCGTTCTTTTCAATAAGTGAACCACGTGGTTCACAAACCTCATCCAGTACCCCCGGGAACCGGCTCCGGCGTCGAGGTTCCCGGGCACGGCCGACGATGTCCTCCCACGTGGCCATGGACGACGATCAGGGCGGCCGGTACGCGGTGCGGCGAGGCTGAGCCCGACCTACCATGTAGTTGCGAATCAATTGCAATAAGGGCGGATGAGGGTGCGTACAGCAGAGGTGAGACGGCGGTTCCTGGCCCACTTCGCGGCGAACGGCCACGTTGCCGTCCCCAGTGCGCCGCTGCCCGCCGAGGACCCGAACCTGTTGTTCGTCAACGCCGGCATGGTGCCGTTCAAGCCGTACCTGCCCGGCGACGTCCCCGCGCCGTATCCGAGGGCGGCGAGCGTGCAGAAATGCGTGCGCACCCCCGACATCGACGAGGTCGGCAGGACCAGCCGCCACGGCACGTTCTTCCAGATGAGCGGCAACTTCTCCTTCGGCGACTACTTCAAGGAACGCGCGATCGAGCTGGCCTGGTCCCTGGTGACCGCGCCGGTGGAGGACGGCGGCTACGGCCTGGACCCCGAACGGATCTGGGCGACCGTCCACACCTCCGACGAGGAGACGTACGCGCTGTGGCGCGACCTGGCCGAGACCGGTTCATCGAGATCTGGAACCTCGTCTTCATGGAGTTGCTGCGCGGCGAGGGCACCGGAAAGGACGACTTCCCGATCCTCGGCGCGTTGCCCGCCAAGAACATCGACACCGGCATGGGCCTGGAACGCCTGGCATCCGTCCTGCAGGGCGTCGACAACCTGTACGAGACCGACGAGGTCCGCCCGATCCTGGACACGGCCGCCGCGCTGACCGGCAGGACCCACGGCGCACGCTCGGGCCACGTCGCCGCCGAAAGTCACCCGGACGACGTACGGCTGCGGGTCGTCGCGGACCATGTGCGCACGGCACTGATGCTGATCGGCGATGGGGTCATGCCCGCCAACGAGGGCCGGGGCTACGTCCTGCGCCGCGCGGTACGCGCCATGCGGCTGCTCGGTTTCGACGACCCCGCGTTTCCTCACCTGCTGCCGGTCGCACGCGACCGCATGTCCCCTTCCTATCCCGAGGTCGCCACCGACCACGACCGCATCGCCTCCTACGCCTACGGCGAGGAGGAGGCCTTCCGCGCCACGCTCCGGCAGGGCACCACGATCCTGGACCAGGCCCTGGCGAAGACGTCCACGGCCCTGCCCGGGGACACGGCGTTCCGGCTCCACGACACCTACGGCCTCCCCATCGATCTGACCGTGGAGATCGCGGCCGAGCGCGGCCTGAGCGTGGACGTCGACGGGTTCACCCGGCTGATGGCGGAACAGCGCAGGCGCGCGAAGGCGGACGCGCGGGCGAAGAAGACCGGCCCCGCCGACGCGGGCCCGTACCGGCCGGTCCTGGACACAAGCGGCCCGACCCGGTGGGTGGCCTACGAGTCGCTGGAGACGGACGCGACCGTATTGGCGATCTTCAGCGACGGCGCTCCGGTGCGGACCGCGAGCGCCGGTCAGATCGTGACCGTGGTGCTCGACCGGACGTCGTTCCCATGTCGTGCACGCGGCGCTGCGGCAGGTACTCGGCCCCGCCGCGCTGCAGTCCGGCTCCTACAACCGGCCCGGATACCTGCGGCTCGACTTCTCCTGGCAGGGCGCGCTGAGCGAACAGGCCCGAGACGACGTCGAAGAGGCGGCCAACCGGACGATCCGCCGCGACCTGCCGGTCCAGGTGCGCTACATGCCACTGACCGCCGCCCGCGAGATCGGAGCGCTCGCGCTCTTCGGCGAGACCTACGACGAGAACGTACGCGTCGTGGAGATCGGCGGCGCCTGGTCACGGGAGCTGTGCGGCGGCACCCACGTCGACCACGCCGCCCAGATCGGCCCCATCGCCCTGACCGGCGAATCCTCCGTCGGCTCCGGCCGGCGCCGCGTCGAAGCGGTAACCGGCATCGAGGCGTTCCACCACCTGGCCCGCGAACGCGACCTCGTCGCCCGACTCGCCGAACAACTGCACGCCCCACGCGAGGAACTCCCCGGCCGGGTGGCAGGCCTCATCGAACGGATGAAACAGGCCGAGCGTGAGTCCGAGCGGCTACGAGACCGGCTCATCGACACCGAGGCCCAGCGACTCGCCGCCCGGCCCACCGTCATCGGCGACATCGCGTATGTGGGCGTACGAGCCGAAGACCACGCACGCCGGACGGCCGAACTCGTCCGTGACCACCTCGACACCGGCCGACCCGGCGTGGTCACGGTGGTCACACCCGCCAGCCTGGTCACCGCCACCAACGAGGCCGCACGCGCACGCGGCCTGTCGGCCGGTGAGCTGGTCAAGGCCGCCCTTGAGGGGCACGGCGGAGGCAACGCCACCCTGGCCCGGGGAAAGGCACCCGCCGACGGCACGGCGGCGCTCGACCTCGTCGCCCGGCTCCTGCGCACGGCTGGCTGACGCGGGAAACGTCGTACGGCTCGGCGCGTCCGTCTCTCCCGCGACCTGCGCCGGGCCGGCTACCGGCCGCCGTCCTTCACGGCGTAGCCGGGGACGGACGGCCAGCGGACGGTCACCACGACCGACTCCTCCTCGGCGTGCCAGGAGTGATCGACGCCGTGGCTCCACACCACGTAGTCGCCCTGGTTCGCGAGGAGAACGCTGCGCCCGGGCAGTTCCACCCGGAACCGGCCGCTGATCAAGATGAGCAGCGCGGTGCGCTTCTCCTCGGTGACCCACTCCGCGCGCCGGTCCCCCGGCCGGTGTACGCCCCATTTGATCTCGACGTCGTCGCTGTGCCGGACATCGTCCGCCGGCTTGAAGTGCCCGAGCAGCCAGCCGCGATCGCCGGCCGCGTCCACGGTGGCGTTGCCCACGTATACGTTCTCCGTCACGGACCGCGACGTTATCGCCTCCGGCGGAGGCCTCAGGCACCGGGCGGCAATATCCGGAGCATTGTTCCGGCGAGCTAGTGCGGCAGGCGCAGCCCGGCGACGAGGAGCTCGACCAGCCGGCGCGCGTCGTAGCGGGGGTCGCTGTCCGCGCCGATGCAGAGGTTGCCGACGCCGCGCATGAGTTCGTAGGCGTCGACGTCGGAGCCGATCTCGCCGGCGCCGGCCGCGGCCTCGAGCAGCCGGGCGCACACGGGCACGAGGCGGTCGAGGAAGTACGCGTGCAGCGCCTCGAAGCCTGCGTCGTCGGACCGCAGCACGGCGGCGAGCCCGTGCTTGGTGACCAGGAAGTCGACGAACAGGTTGATCCATCGCCCCAGCGCGGCGTGAGGGGTCGCGCTGCTCTCCAGGAGCGCCGGACCGGCCTCGGCGCAGGCCTCGACCTGGTGCCGGTAGACGGCGATGATCAGATCCGCCCGCGTCGGGAAGTGACGGTAGATCGTGGCCACCCCGACTCCGGCCCTGGCCGCGATGTCGCGCACCGGCGCCTCGACGCCCGAGGTCACGAAGACCGCGGCGGCGGCGTCGAGCAGCGTCCTCTCGTTGCGCCGGGCGTCGGCCCGCTTGCGCGGGGCCACGCGCCCCGCACCTCCCTCGCCGCCGTTCACCACACCTCACCCTTCCCGTCGAGCTTGCCAAAACGAAACATGGTTCCGTATGTTTATCGGAACAAGGTTCCGTTTGCTCATGATGCCAGAGCACGGGCCGACGACCAAGCCACGCACTCTCACGGAACCCGCAGTGGAGGAGACACGGTCATGCAGTACCGCACCTTGGGCCGCACCGGCGTGCAGGTCGGCTCCCTCGCGCTCGGCGCGATGAACTTCGGCGACATCGGGCGCACCACCCAGGAGGAGGTCACCGCCATCGTCGATGCCGCCCTCGAGGCGGGGATCAACCTCATCGACACCGCCGACATGTACAGCGACGGCGGGTCGGAGGAGATGGTCGGCAAGGCCATCGCCGGCCGCCGGGAGGACATCGTGCTGGCCACGAAGGCCGGCATGCCGATGGGCGACGAGCGCAACCACCGGGGCGGTTCGCGCCGCTGGTTGGTCACCGAACTGGACAACAGCCTGCGCCGCCTCGGCGTCGACCACGTCGATCTCTACCAGATCCACCGGTGGGACCCGGCGACCAGCGACGAGGAGACCCTGTCGGCCCTGACCGACCTGCGGCGCGCGGGCAAGATCCGCTACTTCGGCTCCTCGACCTTTCCCGCGTACCGCATCGTGCAGGCCGAGTGGGCCGCCCGGGAGAACCACCTGGGCCGTTACGTCACCGAGCAGCCGAGCTACTCGATCCTGCAACGCGGCGTCGAGTCCCACGTGCTGCCCGTGACCGAGCAGTACGGGCTCGGCGTGCTGGCGTGGAGCCCACTGGCCACCGGCTGGCTGTCGGGCGCGATCCGCGCGGGCCGGGAGATCACCACCAACCGCTCGGCGTTCATGCCGCAGCGGTTCGACCTGTCCGTTCCGGCCAACCGCGCCCGGCTCGACGCCGTCGAGCGGCTGGCGGAGGTCGCCGACGAGGCCGGTCTGACGATGATCCAGCTCGCGCTCGGTTTCGTGACCGCACACCCGGCCGTGACCAGCGCGATCATCGGTCCCCGCACGCTGGAGCACCTGCACTCGCAACTCGCCGCCGCCGACACGGTGCTCTCCGCCGACGTCCTGGACGCCATCGACGCGATCGTCGCGCCCGGCGTCGACCTCGCCGCGCACGAGAAGTTCGACACGCCGCCCGCCCTGCTCGACCCGGCGCTACGCCGCCGCTGACCCGCAGTACGACGCGGACCCTCCGGACCCGCAGGCCCGGAGGGTCCGGCCCGCTACGGCAGCGTGCGCCAGTAGTACCAGAACCGGTTGAGGATCAGCAGCGCGATGATCACGTACCAGGCCAGTGGCACCAGCCAGTGGTGGCGGGCGACCGCCCGGACCGCCGGCCGCCACGACACCGGGACCGGTACCACCCCGCTCTGCGCGTTGTGCAGCGTCGTGTACCAGAACAGCGGAATCGTCGCGATCCACACCAGCATGCAGTACGGGCACACGGCGCCGATGTGGTACAGCGTCTGGTCGATCAGCCAGTGCACGAGGCCGACTCCGAACAGGACGCCCGCCTGGAGTCCGAGCCAGAACCAGCGATGGAAGGCCGCGCCGGCGAGGAGGGCGACGCCGATGACGATCACGGCCGAGAAGCCCGCGATGCCGAGAAAGGGGTTGGGAAAGCCGAAGGCGGATGCCTGCGGGGTGCGCATCACCGAGCCACAGCTGATGATCGGGTTGATGTTGCAGCTCGGCCGGTAGTTCGGGTCCTCCAGGAGACGGATCTTCTCCAGCGTGAGGATGGCCGAGGCGGCCAGGCCCAGCGTTCCGGCGAGCAGCAGCAACCAGGCCAGCGGGCGGGACCCGGACACCGGCCCCTGACGTGTGGCCGCCCCGTGAGTGAGGGCGGCCGGGGACGTCGACGTGGTCATGACGGAACTCCCGACTACCGCGAACGGCCGGAGACGGACTGCTGGATGAGCGCGGTGTACTGCGCCGGCGCGATCGGGTTCCCCGTGCCGTCGAGCACGGCCAGCGGCCGGCCGTTGAGCTTCAGCGTCGGGGTGCCGTCGACCCCGCTGCGGGTGAAGGCGTCACTGACCTTGTGGGCCCAACCGGCGTAGGCCCCGTCCTTGACGGCCTTGGCGAAGCCCGGCGTGGCCAGGCCGGGCACCTTCGCGGCGAGGGCGAGCAGACGGTCCTTGTCGGCGAAGTCGTCGGTCCGTTCGTCGGGCTGGCCGGCGTACAGAACGTCGTGGAAGGCCTTGAATCGCGCCGCGCCCTCGTCGAGCGCGGCACCGGCGGCCTGCAACGCCTCCATCGAGCCGTGGCCGCCCAGGTTGCCGTCCAGGAACGTCCCCATGTGGTACTGGATCTTGTAGACCCCGGTGTCGGCGAGTCGCTGGATGGCCTCGCCGTCGGTCCTCTCCAGCCTGCCGCAGTACGGGCAGCGGAAGTCCTCCCAGACGTCCAGGGTGTTACGGGCCGTCGCCCTGCCGTAGACGATCACCGTGCCGTCGGCGCCCGAGGCGTTCGCCGGCATCGTCACCCGGCCGCCCGCGGCGCCGCCGTTCGCGGTGCCGATCGCGAGGGCCGTTCCGCCGCCCAGCAGAAGCGCCGTGATGCCCGTGGCGATGGCGGCCTTGCGCCGGCGGGCGCGTACCCGCCTCCGGCGGGTACGTTCGGCACGCAGGCGTGACCGCGCGGATCGCCCGTCGGGCCGGGGGCTCTTCGTCTCGTTCTTGGTTCTCGGGTTGTCGCTCATGGCCGTCCTCGGCTCGAAG
>NZ_JBHLZP010000003.1:0-5524 GCF_042429965.1 Actinoallomurus acaciae | reverse complement strand
GCATGACCTGAGCGGGAACCCACGCCTGGCAGGCGAATGGGTCCCCTCGGGGAACCGCCGGGGAGCCCTCTCCCGTCGCGAGCGATGCCCGGCGACGAATGACGGCACGCCGAGGCGCGCCGTACGGCGAGGGTGTGAGGGTAGGAGCGGTTCCTCAGCAGGCCGGAGCGAGAACCGGCGGACCCCGCCGAGCCGACGTACGCCGCAGCACATGCCGCGGGCCGGGGCACGGCCGCTCCAGCGGCGGCACCCGCCACGCGGGAGGCAGAGGAGCCGGGGCCGGGGCCGTGAGCAGCGCCGACAGCGCCGTCAGCCCGGCCCAGCTCAGCGCCGCGGCCGCGCGCAGCACCACGAAGACGGCCGCCTCACCGCGCCGCAGCCACGCGGCCATCACGAGGGCGACGACGGTGTGCAGCGCCAGCAGGAGCAGGACCTGGCCGGCGGCGAGAACGGTCAGTGAGTGCGCGGGAGAGGCCGCGGCGGCACCGAGCAGGCCGGGTCGTACGGAGCCACCGCCACAGACCAGCAGCCCCGGCCAGCCGCCGGAGCCCGCGCCCGGCACGCCCAGGGAACACCGCTCCTGCACGCTGTTGAACAGCGCGTTCAGCGCCAGCTCGGCCGGGATCAGCATGGCCGCGATCTGCAGGAAGCAGCGCTCCGCCCCGGTCAGCAGCAGCGCCAGGACGAAAACGACGGCGCCGGCGAGCAACAGCGTGGCCACCGGCATCGGCCTGCCGGTCACGACGAGACGGCCTCCGGCGGACAGCAGCACCGACAGCACGGTGAACACCACCGCACGCGACGCCCGCAGTCCGCAGCCCGCCCTCATGGGGCGAGTATGACATCGCGGGCGAACATCCTTAAAGTCCGAGATGTCCGTGACCAGCGCCGCCATACGTTTCCCGGTCAGAGGACGGCGAGGCCCACCGCGGTCTGGATGACGATGGCGAACACGCACACGACCGCGACGTAGGCCATGATCCGCTGGTTCGACTCCACGTCGCCCGGCTCCGCCGAAGAGGGCGGCAACGGCGTCTTTCGGTGCGACGGCGCACCGTGGCCGTACCCGGGGCGGAGGCGGGCCAGCGGGCTGCGCCGGCCGGGCAGGCGCCACAGGGCGTCGGTCTTGATCTGCTGGTGGCCCGCGACGTTCGTGCACGCGAACAGGTGACCGCGGGCGCCGTTCCGGCAGGGGTCGCCCTCGCGCGTCGCCACGCCGCACCTGGTCGGGCAGAAGCACAGCTCGTACATGGACCAGACCAGCACCGTCAGCGCCCACAGGCGCCAGGTGCCCGCGTACAGGGCGAAGGCGCCCAACGCCGCGATTCCCGTCCACCACGCCAACTGCGCCTGGCCGCGGGTCCGTCTCGCCATGACCATCCTCCGCATGCGGTACCCGCCAGCAAAGCACCCGGTGGCGCGGCGCCGCATTCCTTGGCCAGAAGAGGTGAAAACACGCCACATGTGGCATATGAGACAGGAGGAGGCAGGGTGACGGTGTAATGCCGGGTGCGAGCGAGCGGGAAGGACGGCCTTCATGGAGTGGATGGTTCACGGACGGCGGGCGATCTACGAGAGTTCGTGGATCAGCCTTGATCTGGTCGACGTCGAGCTTCCGGACGGCAGCCGGTTCGAGCAGCATGTCGTACGGATGGCGCGGCCCGTGGCGGTCGTCGTGATCCTGGACGAGCACGACCGCGTCCTGCTGATGTGGCGGCATCGGCACGTCACCGGCACGTGGGGCTGGGAGATCCCGGGCGGGCGGATCGAGAAGGGCGAGACGCCCGAGGAGGCCGCGGTGCGCGAGGCCGAGGAGGAGACCGGCTGGCGTCCGGGGCCGCCGCGGCTCCTCGTCGTCTCGCAGCCCTCCAGCGGCTCGGTCGACTCCCGCCACCACATCTTTCGCGCGGACGGCGCCGAGCACATCGGGCCGCCGACCGACATCACCGAGGCCGAGCGCATCGCCTGGGTGCCGCTCTCCGACGTCCGCGGCCTCATCGCCGGCGGGGAGATCGTGGGCGGCCCGACGCTGATCGGCCTTCTCCACGTGCTCTCCGACCCCGGCCGGGCAACCGGGCCCGGGGGTTGATCGTCACGTCGTACGGCGGACAATCACCCCATGCGCCCGATCATCCGTGACATCCGGCCCGGCGACGGCGATGGCTGCGCGCGAGCGTGGGTGGACGCCGGCCGTTACTACGCCGCACGCGTCCCCGAGGTGATCCAGGTGCCCGACGAGGACGGCCTCGCGGAGTGGTTCGAGGCGGCCATCCGCGCCGAGCGCGCGGCCGACGAACTGTGGCGCGTGGCCGAGATTCCGCCGTACGGCGTGGTGGGAATCATCGAGGCGGCGATCCTCCGGCCCGCGCCCGACGCCCACCGGCAGATCCAGCGCGACCTGTCGCGCACGCGGCTCGAGGTGAACCTCCTCGTGGTCGCGGAGGATTACCAGCGCGGGGGCGTGGGCACAGCCCTGATGGAGGCAGCCGAAGAATGGGGCCGGGCAGGTGGGGCGGTCGTCGCGGTGACGAACACCAACCTGAACAGTCCGCTCTCGATCCCGTTCTACGAAGAGCGCATGGGCTATCGGCGGCAGGCCGTACTGCTGCGAAAGCCGCTCGAGCGCGGGTGATCTTTATCGCCCGCGCCCGATGAATCATGATCAATATGCCTGAATCTCTCGGGCATAGCGGTCAAACCCATAGTTTCGCGTACATGCGGCTACCTCGAATGACAGACGCGTCACCGCCGTGGCGCGTACGGTCCATAGGAAGGCGAGCCAACCATTCGAGGAGCCTCCTTGGACACGGTTCAGCAACTGCACGACATCTCGGATAGCGACGTCGCGGAGTGGCATGGCGTCCTCGCCGCGTCGGTGGCCCGTGACCTGCCCGGCGAGCCGATGCCCACGCTCGACCACGTGCACGGCGACCTGACGACCCCGGGTCTGGACAGCCGCGACCTGCGGTGGGCCGTCCGGACCGCCGGCACGCTGACCGGGGTCGCGCGGCTCCGCCTCTTCGACGGCCCGGGGCGCGATCACCTCGGCCAGTTCACGATCGACGTTCACCCGGACCACCGGCGGCACGGCATCGGCTCACGCCTGCTCGAGACCGTCGCCCGCGCGGCGCGCCGGGAGAAGCGCCGCAGCCTCGTCGTCGAGGCCTCCTCCGACACCCCCGGCGTCGCGTTCCTCGAGGCCAAGGGGTTCACCTGCGTGCTCTCGCTCAGCCTGCTCCTGCTCGACGTGCACGAGGTGAGCGGCATCGCGGAGATCGTGCACGCCGAGCACCCGGGCTACCGCCTGACGCGCTGGCTCGGCGTCGTGCCCGACGACCTGGCCGACACCTTCGCCACCGCCAAGTCGGCCATGGGCGACATGCCCGCCGGAGACATGGACACCACGACCACCTGGGACGCCGACCGCGTCCGCGACATGGCCGAAGTCGTGGAGAAGCGTGGCGACACCCTCCTCACGGTCGGTGCCCTGCACGGCGACAGGATCGCCGGCTTCACCGAGCTGGTCATCCCGGTCGGCGACGGCACCCGGGCCATCCAGTCCGACACGGCCGTGGTGCCCGAGCACCGCGGCAACGGGCTCGGCCTGTGGGTCAAGGCCGCGATGCTCGACTGGCTGCGCGCCGAATGGCCGGCGGTCGCGGAGATCGAGACCGACAACGCCGAGGACAACGAGCACATGCTCGCCGTCAACGAGCGGCTGGGATTCCGTCCGCTGCGCAAGACACGGCAATACCATTACGAGCTTTGACGATCGCCGCCCGCGCCGCGACCTCCTCCTGAGCTTGACGGTCTACAGTTACGGAGAGTTCAGGGAGGCATAGGTGCTGTACTGGTTCATGTCCACCGTCGTCCGGCGGCTTCTCAAGATCGTGTTCCGGCCGGTGGTCTCGGGCCTGGAGAACGTCCCAGCCGACGGTCCGATCATCTTTGCCAGCAACCATCTGTCGTTCGTGGACAGCGTGCTGATCCCCCTTGTCATGCCCCGCCGGGTCACGTTCCTGGCCAAGGCCGAGTACTTCGAGAACAGCGTCCTCGGCGCGTTCCTCAGCTCGATGGGCCACATCCCGGTACCGCGCACGGAGCAGCGGGCGGCCGTCGCCGCGCTCGACATCGCGCTCAAGACCCTCGACGAGGGCAACGCCTTCGCCATCTACCCCGAGGGCACCCGGTCCGAGGACGGCCGACTCTACCGGGGGCACACGGGCGTGGGCTGGCTCGCACTGAACGCCCAGGTGAACATCGTCCCGGTCGCCGTACGCGACACACCGCGGATCATGCCGGTCGGCGCCCGCCTGCCACGCGTCCACCGACCGGGCGTGACGTTCGGCAAACCGATCGACTTCAAGCCCTTCGCCGACATGCCACCCGCCCGCGGCCGCCGCGCCCTGGTCGACGAGATCATGAAAGAGATCCAGAAGCTGTCGGGCCAGGAGTACACCGGCTCCTACAACGAGCGCTCCAAGGTGTCCGCGGCCTAGGCCTATCAAGGTCCCGCCGTCCGGCTGAACGGGACTTTGCAGGCCTTAGAGATGCTCGCCGTCCTGGGCCTCGACCAGGGCGAACATTCCGTCCGCGAAGCGGCGGGTGAGGCGGGCGAGTTCTGTGCGGTCGTGCGCGCTCCAGTCGGCGAAGACCTCGTCGAGGACCCGTCTGCGGCCCTGGTTGATCGCCTCGACCACGCGGTGGCCCTCGGGGGTGACCGTCGCGGTCTTGATCCGCCGGTCGTGCGGAGCCTCGGCGCGGCGGATCAGGCCTCGTTGCTCCAGCCGGGCCAGTGAGCGGCTGGCCTTCGGGTGGTTCTGCTCGGCGAGTTCGGCCAGGTCCAGGACCCCGATCGGGCCGCGCATGTCGATGTGGACGAGGTAGCGGACCAGGTCCAGGTCCAGGTCGACGCCGGCCCGGTCGAGGATCAGCGCGAAGAACCGTGGGCGTGAGATCCGCCCGAGCATGCCGAGCCAGACGTCGTAGTAGTCCTCGGCCTTCTCCATCCCGTTCATTATGCACGGGTTTGGTGCTACCGTTCCGTTCACAGTGAACGGAATGGGGATGCCATGAAGACGATGCACGCCGCAGTACTGCACAGACTCGGCGGTACGCCCCGCTATGAGGCCTTTCCCGCGCCGGTGGCGGGCGAGGACGAGGCGGTCGTGACGGTCACCGCGGCGGCGCTGAAGCCGTCCGACCGCTGGATGGCCGCGGGCGTGCACTATGCCCCGGCGGAGTTCCCCGCGGTCGTCGGGCTGGACGGCGTGGGCCGGCAGGACGACGGCACGCGGGTGGCGTTCTTCGGCCTCCGGCCGCCGTACGGCGGGATGGCCGAACGCACCGTCGTACGGCGCGGTGTGTGGCTTCCGGTGCCCGACGGCGTCGACGACGCCACGGCGGCCGCGGTGCTCAACCCCGGCGGTGCCGCGTGGAAGACCGTCGTCGTGGAGGGCGAGGCGAGGGCCGGGCAGACCGTCCTCGTGGACACCGCGACCGGCGCGTCCGGCCGGACCTTCGG